>JBOFDB010000024.1:0-1807 GCA_051646545.1 Sphingomonas sp. | reverse complement strand
CGTGCGGGTTGCACGCCAGCTTATTCGCGGATTATCCGCGACTATTGGTGCCAATAACTTTGCAAAAAGTGCCATGGACCATTTCGATGCCCTGTTCGGCCAGTTCGCGCCCACCGCGCGCGCCTTTTTCACCGGCAATCTGTGCCAGGCGTTCGGCTTCGAAAATCGCGAAGGCCTTGGCTATCTCCACATTCTGAAGGGGGGCCGGATCAGCGCGAGCTGGGGCAGCCACCACAATGTGGCGGTCGACGAGCCTTCGATCCTGATGCTGCCGCGCAATGTGCCGCACAGCTTTGATGTCGACCCGGAGCGCGGCGCCGATCTGGTTTGCGCGACCATCCAGATCGGCGGCGGGCTGGGCAACCCGATTGCGCTCGGCCTGCCCGACCTGCTCATCATCCGCCTGGCCGAGATCGACAGCCTGGCACCAACGCTCGACCTGTTGCTGAGCGAGGCCTTTGCCTCAAGCGACGGGCGCCAGGTGGCGCTCGACCGGTTGTTCGAATATCTTTTCGTCCAGTTGCTGCGCCATGTCATCGCCAGTGGCGCCATCACCGGCGGCATGCTGGCGGGACTGGCCGATGCCCGACTGGCACGCGCGATCACGGCGATGCACGAGCGCCCCGAAAAGCCATGGACGCTGGACGATCTGGCCGACCAGGCCGGCATGTCGCGCACCCGCTTTGCCGCGCATTTTCGCGAGACCACCGGCACGACGCCGGTCGATTATCTGACGCGCTGGCGCATGACGGTCGCCCAGAATCTGATGCGCCAGGGCAAGCCGATCAAATCAGTGGCGTCCGCCGTGGGGTATGAAAGCCCCGCCGCCCTCTCCCGCGTGTTCAGCAAGGTGGTTGGCACGTCGCCGCGCAACTGGGTGGCCACGATCAGGCACGACGGCTGACTTCAGAAAGCGCGGACCAGCCGTGCCGCAACCGCGATCCAGGCGGGGTCGGTAACCACTTGCTGGCGTGCGCCGGCGCCCAGCGGCAGCAGATGGATCTTGCCCGGCGCCGCCCCCTGCCCCGCCTCCCGCCCAAGCAACCGACCGAACAGAAAGCGCCCGGCGGGACGCGGGACAAGCACGTCACGGTTCAATGCCTCTATGAAGCGATCCGGCGTTAGGCGATCGCACCATAATTCGTCGCCGGCGCGATAATCGCCGACGCTGCCCGTAACGCAGACGCCCAGCATCGCCGCGCCGGGCACGGGTGGCGCGAGAGTAACGGGGTGGCGCGGCGCCTGGGCATGCGCGCCGTCGATCATCGCGGCGACGGGCAGATCAGCCCGGGCAGGCAGCTGAACCAAATCCGCCGCCGTGACGCCGAGCGCGGCGGCAATGCGGTTGAGCCACGCCACCGACACAGTGCGCGTCCCCGTTTCCAGCCGCCCGATCGTCTGCGCCGTGGTTGGCGGCACGCAGGCGCGGGCGACATCGTCCAGCGTCATGCCGCGCGCGCGGCGCACTTCGCGAATGGCGGTGATCATGCGGTCAGCCTTTCTAACCAATACGGTTAGGCTCTGTCCTACATCGCGTCCCGCATGGCAAGGGGCGGCAAACAGCGAAGGAAAGGTGATGAAGCAGCAACTGGCAGAACGCGCGGTCGACGCGTTCGGCGTTTCCAAGGCTGCGCCGCGCCGCAGCGGGCGCAGCGTGACGGTGAATTTGGCGGAGTCGCCGCTCGGCTGGCTCGCCGCGCGCGGCATGGTGTCGGCGCGGCAGATCGAGGCTGCAGAGCGGCTGCGCAGTGATTATGAGCGCGCGTCGATGGCGCCGTCGGTCACGATGCGCTGGGACGCAGCGCGC
>JBOFDB010000003.1:0-1473 GCA_051646545.1 Sphingomonas sp. | reverse complement strand
GCCGACAATATAGGCCGCGACGATCCGCCGGGCGAGGGCACTGCCCGCGACGCGCTCCTTCAACAGCCGCGCGAGATGCAGCGATCCCTGACTGTGCCCGACCAGCATGATCGGGCGGCTGGGGCCGATTTCGCGCAGGAACTCGTCAAATGCTGCCGATACGTCGCGATAGGCAAGGTCGAAGGCCTGTTGCGCGGCGGCTTGGTTGGTCAGGAACGCGCCGAACGTCGCCTGGCGATAGCGTGGCGCCCAAATCTCGCCGGTCGCATTGAAGGCGGTAACCTGTGCTTTCAGGAATAATTCCGCCCTTGCATCGGCATCAGCATCAAGCAGGGGGGCATTCCAGGCACCCCGATTGAAATAGGAAGTCGGGTGGACATAAAAAATCGCGACATCGGCTTTTGCCCGCGCCGGGGTTGCGCCGACGGGCGTCCATAGGGCGGCGTTGCCGGGGATATCGGGTCGAGCGATCCACGAGGCCTTGTCGCGATAGCGGTCGGCAGCAAGTGGCGGCTGCGCGTCAAACGCAACGCCCGGAACCAGGGCGGCGCGCATCATCTGCACCCCGAACAGGCGAAAAGCGAGCAGGCCCGATAGTCCAAGCACGATAAGGATCGCCACCAGATAGAGGAATTTACGCGCCACCCGGCACTCTCCCGCATTGGCTTTTGTCGTTGCAAACCGAAGCGCGTCGGCGGCCGAGGCGGTTCCCTGCCCGATCATGCTGCCGGTGGCAACGGCGACATTGCCTGTCTTACCCGTTGCGCCATTGCCCTGCCCGGTGCTAGCCGCGCCGCCATGTCAGTCGATATTCCCACCGTCAAAAAAATCGCGAGCCTGGCCCGCATCGCGATCAGCGATGACGATGCCGCCCGCATCGCGCCCGAGCTTGACAACATCATGGGCTGGATCGAGCAATTGGGCGAAGTCGATACGGCGGGCGTCGCGCCGATGACGGCGGTGATCCCCAATCATCTGCGGTTGCGCGACGATGTCGTAACCGATGGCGGCATCCGCGACGCGGTTCTGGCCAATGCGCCGCAGGGGGAGCATGGCTTTTTCACCGTGCCCAAGGTGATCGAATGATATCGGTTCTCGCAAACGTCATGCCAGCGCATGCTGGCATCGCTGGCCCCATGGCATTTTCCGTTGCGACCCCAGCTTTCGCTGGGGTGACGGGGAGGGCGACTGCATGACCGACCTTACCGATCTTGGCGTCGCGGCGATCCGCGACGGGGTGCGTGACGGCGCCTTCTCGGCGGTTGAGGTGGCGGAGGCGTTTTCGGCCAAGGTCGCGGCCGCCAAGCTGCTCAACGCCTTCATCGTTGAAACGCCTGACCATGCGCTCGCTGCCGCCAAGGCCGCCGACGCCGCCCGGGCGGCGGGCGCGGCGCTGGCCCCGCTGGCGGGCGTGCCCATTGGCATGAAGGATTTGTTCTGCACCAAAGGCGTGCAGACGACGGCAGCCAGCCA
>JBOFDB010000466.1:0-4715 GCA_051646545.1 Sphingomonas sp. | reverse complement strand
TGCTCGATGGCGGGTCGGGTGAAAATCTGGTCGTCGGCGGAGTAGCCGCAGGCCATGCAGCGGCGGAGGATTATACCGCCAACCGCTACCACAAGCCGCAGGACGAATATGATCCCAAATGGGATTGGTCGGGCGCGGTCGATGATCTGACGATTTATTATCAACTCGGCCGCAAGCTGGCCGAGGGCAATATGTGGCCCAACTGGTACAAGACCGCCGAATTCCGCGCCATCCGCGACCAATCGCGCACAGGCGTGAAATAGGCCCGCGCCATGGCCGGTTTGATCCAGCCCGCAGAATGGGCGCCGCACAAGGGCGTGTGGATCGGCTTTCCCAGCCATGACGAGCTGTGGGAAGCCGATCTCGATCCTGCGCGGGCGGAAGTCGTTGGCTTTGCCCGCGCCGTCCATGCCGATGGCGCGGGTGAGGCGGTCACCCTGGTCGCGGCCGATGCCGAAGCGGGGCGGGCCGCGCGCGAGGCGGCGCCCTTTGCCGAGGTGGTGGTCGAGCCGTTTGGCGACATCTGGCTGCGTGACACCGGCGTGATCATGGTGTCGGGCCACGAGGGTCGCGACTTCGGCTTTAACGGCTGGGGCGGCAAATATGATCTGCCCGGCGATGACGATATCGGCGCGCGGCTGGCGCGGCGGAAAGATATCGAGGTCACTCGCCACCCCTGGATTTTGGAAGGCGGCGCGATTGATGGCGACGGCACCGGCCTGGTCGTCACCACCGAGCAATGCCTGCTCAACCGCAACCGCAATCCGGGGATGAGCAAGGCCGCGATCGAGGCGGCCCTCCGCGATGATCTGGGGCATGATCGCGTGATTTGGCTGATCTATGGCTTGCGCAACGACCATACCGACGGCCATGTCGACAATCTGGCCCGCTTTGTCGCGCCGGGCACGCTGGCGATCCCGCATGGCGCGGACAACGACCCCAATTGGCGCGTCTATCAATCGGCGGCGGAAGTGGCCGAAAGCTATGGGATAAAGGTCGTGCGCGTGCCGTCACCGGGGCGGATCATGCATGACGAGCAAGTCGTGCCGGCAAGCTATATGAACTTCTATATCGGCAACGCGACCGTGGTCGTGCCGCTTTACGGCGCGCCCAATGATGCGGCGGCAGTCGAGGCCTTTGCCGCCTTGTTCCCGACACGCGAGGTGGTTGGGCTGCGCGCCGACCATATCCTGACCGGCGGCGGCAGCTTCCACTGCATCAGCCAGCAGATCCCGGCGTAGCGCCGATGCTGGCCTTTGCGCTCCGCGCGGCGCTATCAGGCGTGATGATCGCGCTGGTGGCGTTGCTCGCGCGGCGCAGCCCGGCGCTGGGCGCGCTGGTCGCGTCGCTGCCGCTCGTCTCGGTGATGGGGATGATGTGGCTGTGGCACGACACGCACGATCCGGTGCGGTTGGCCAATCACGCCGAAGCGACGCTCTGGTATGTGCTGCCCTCGCTGCCGATGTTCCTGCTGATCCCGGCGCTGTTGCGGCACGGCGTGGCTTTCTGGCCAACGCTGGCGGCGGGTTGCGCGCTGACCGTGCTGCTCTATCTCGCCACCATTGCCATTGCCGCACGGTTCGGCATTACGATCTAGCGCTTATTCACCGTTCGTCCCGAGCGCAGTCGAGGGACGGGCCGCAAGCGAATCGCCCAGTTCCCGTGTCTCGACTTCGCTCGACACGAACGGGATGGTAGGCTCGCCAGCCAGAAGTCAGGAATTGAGATGACCGAGATTACCGTCGCCGCGCTACAGCTTGCCTTTGGGCCGGATACCGCCCGCAACATCGCCAATGTCGCGCGGTTGGTGCGCGAGGCGGCGGCGCAGGGCGCGCAGGTCATCCTGCCGCCCGAATTGTTCGAGAGCGAATATTTCTGCCGGGTCGAGGATGAAGGCCTGTTCGCGACCGCGCGGCCCGCCGCCGAGCACCCATCGGTGCTGGCGATGCAGGCGCTTGCCGCCGAGCTGAAGGTCGCCATCCCCACCAGCTTTTTCGAGGCGGACGGCCCGCACCACTATAACTCGCTGGCGATGATCGGCCCCGATGGCGCGATCCACGGCGTCTATCGCAAAAGCCACATCCCCGATGGGCCGGGTTACGAAGAGAAATTCTATTTCCGCCCCGGCAATACCGGCTTCAAGGTGTGGGAGGGACCCGACCGTACGACGCTGGGCGTCGGCATCTGCTGGGACCAATGGTATCCGGAAACGGCGCGCGCGCTGATGCTGATGGGGTCGGACGTGCTGTTCTTCCCCACCGCGATCGGCAGCGAGCCGCATGACGAAAGCCTTGATACCGCCCGGCTGTGGCGGCGCGCGATGGTGGGGCATGCGGTGTCGAACGTCGTGCCGGTGGTCGCGTCCAACCGGGTCGGCACCGAGCACGGCCAGGTTTTTTACGGCACCAGCTTCATCACCGACGAGCGCGGCGATATCGTCGCCGAGCTGGACCGCGAGGAGGAGGGCGTGATCACCGCGACCTTCGACCTCGCCCGCGTCAAACGCCACCGCGCCGCCTTCGGCTTTTTCCGCGACCGCCGGCCTGAGCTATATGGGCGGCTGGTGCAGGATATTTGAGGGGGCGCGAGTATCACGACGTCATCCCCCGTCGTCATTGCGAGGAGCGGCGCGACGAAGCAATCCAGAGCGACTAGGGTCTGTATTGCTTCCCCCGGCGGTAAGGGCCTGGATCGCAATGACGTCGTGGCTTACCCGCTATTCCTGAGCGCCGTCGCGATGGCGTTGATCGAAAGGAGGATGCCCTCGCCGATGCGGGGGTCGTCTTCGCCTGCCCGCCGGCGCTTGATGAGTTCGATCTGGAGCAGGTTGAGCGGCTCGATATAGGGCAGGCGCAGGCGGATGCTGGCGTCGAGCGCCGGGCTTTTCTCCAGCAGCCGCGACTGGCCGGTCACGTCGAGCAGGCCGTCATGCGCTTGGCCCCAGCCATCGCGCAACCGCGGGAAGATGGCATCGGCAAGCGCGCGGTCCTCGACCAGCCCGGCATAGCGCGCGGCAATGCCCAGGTCCGATTTGGCGATCACTTGCTCCATATTGGCGAGCGCGGCGGCGAGGAACGGCCAGCCCTGCGCCATGTCGCGGAGCAGCGGCTTGTCGGGGAAGGCGGCAATCGCCTGGCCGACGCCATACCAGCCGGGCAGCATCACCCGCGCCTGTGCCCAGCTGAACACCCAGGGGATGGCACGCAGATCCTCGATCCGGTCGGACTTGGTGCGGCTCGCCGGGCGGCTGCCGATCTTCAGCCCCGAAATCTCGGCAATCGGCGTCATCTGGCGGAAGAATTGGCGGAAGCCGTCGGTGCCGTAAACAAGGTCGCGATAGGCGTGGAAGGCGGTTTGCGACAACTGGTCCATCGCCGTGGAAAAGCGGGCATAATCGGCGTCGGAAAGACGCGGCGGCTCAAGGCTGGCGAGCAAGGTGGCCGATGCCATTGCTTCCAGGTTCCTGAGCGCGCTTTCCCGCGTGCCATATTTACCGGCAATGACTTCACCCTGCTCGGTAATGCGGATGCGGCCCTGCACCGTCCCCGGCGGCTGGGCGAGGATAGCGGCGAACGACGATCCGCCGCCCCGTCCCACCGCGCCGCCGCGCCCGTGGAACAGCTGCATGCCCACGCCGGCATCGGCGAACACGGGGGCCAGCGCGGTTGAGGCGCGGCTCAGCCCCCAGGTCGAGGTCAGATAGCCGCCATCCTTATTCGAATCGGAATAGCCGATCATCACTTCCTGATGGCCACGCGCGCGGGCGATCGCGGCAATTTCCGGCAGCGCGAACCAATCGGCCATCACGCCCGGCGCATTTTCGAGGTCGCCGATCGTCTCGAACAGCGGCACCGCCATGATTGCCGCATGGGGCGGATCGCCGGGGGTATAGAGGCCCGCTTCCTTGAGCAGCAGATTGACCTCGAGCAGGTCAGAGACTGACTGCGCCATCGAGACGATGTAATTGGTGATGCAGGCCGGGCCGTAGCGCGCATGGGCGCGCGCCGCGGCTTGCAGAATGGCAAGCTCTGACCGGGTTTCGTCGCTATAATCGGCAAATGGGCTGATCAGCGGGCGCGGGCTGGCGAGTTCACGGCGGAGCAGCGCGATGCGGGCCGCTTCGGGCAAGGCGGCATAATCGCCCTCCACCCCCGCACCTTTCAGCAGATCGGCAACGACGCGCTCATGCACCGCGCTGTTCTGGCGCATGTCGAGCGTTGCCAGGTGAAAGCCGAACGTCTCGACCGCGCGGATCAGCCGCCCCAGCGCCCCGCCCGAGGCAAGCGGCCCGGCATGATCGGCGGCAAGGCCATGCGCAATGGCGACAAGATCGGCGCGCAGCTCGGCAGGGCCTGTATAGGCATCCCCCGGCAATGGCGAGGGGCGCGGCGGGGGATTGCCGGTCAGCGCGACATGGGTGGCGGCCAGGCGCGCATAAATGCCGGACAGCGCGCGACGATAGGGCTCGTCAGATCGGCTGGCCGACGCATCCCCGCTCGCCGCCGCCAACGCCGCCACATCGGGCGCAATCGCGGCGTGCTCGGCCGATATCGACAGTTCCGCGCCCAAGGCGTGCACCGCGTCGAGATAATGCTGCAGCACCGTTTCGCAGGCCCGGGCCAGCGCGCGCTCCAGCGACGGCGCCACCACAAAGGGATTGCCGTCGCGATCGCCGCCGATCCAGCTGCCGGGTTTCAGGAAACTCGCCACCCGCA
>JBOFDB010000549.1:0-1372 GCA_051646545.1 Sphingomonas sp. | reverse complement strand
AATAACCGTTGCTTTCCATCGCCTTGCGGATCGTTGCGATGAGCGGTGTCTTGGCGCGGGCAAAGGCGTCGGCATCGATCGGCCCGGCGGCCAACGCCGTGATTTGCTGGTCCAACGCCTGGCGGAACGCGTCAAAACGTTCAGGCGGCGCCTCGATCCCAGCGAAAATATAGCCGACGCCGGGCAAGTCCCAATCCTCTTCGTTGGATTCAAAGGGCGCATAGGTAAGGCCTAATTTCTCCCGCACCGTTTCGATCAGGCGATCGCCCAGCATCGCGCGTGCCACCGCCAGCGCATAGCTATCGGCCGGCGCCGCGAAATAATCGGTGGTTCCCCAAAGCTGGACGATCTCGCCCTGATCGGGGCGGCCATGGTGATAATCGCTGATGGTTTGGCCAATAATTGGGGGGAACGGGGTGCGCCAGCGCGGCGCGCGCGGCAAGCTCGCCTTGGGCAGCGCGCCAAAGGTTCCGGCAATCGCCGTGATCGCGTCATCGACCGTCACGTCGCCGATCACGACGATTTCCGGCGGCGTTTTCAGCGCGTCGGCATAGAGCAACGGCAGCGCCGTCGCCGGGGTATCGGCCAGGGCGCGCGCGCTTGGCACGGGATTCCAGCGCGCGTCATTGCCGTGCGTGGCCGGTCCGATCAGCCGCTGCCGCGATGCCTGGGTGCTCGCGTTGATCGCGGCAAGCTGGCCACTATAGGCGGCCCTTACCCGTTCCACGCCATCGGCGCGAAACGCGGCATCACTGAAATAAGCCGCAAGAAACTGCGCGCCGAACGCCAGATCCTGCGAGCGGCCATTGGCCGACAGGTAAAAGCGCCGGTCGGCAACGCCGACCCGAACGTTGACGGCACGCCCCTCCACCGCGCGTTGAATCTGGGCAAGGGTCAGCTTGTGCGTTCCGCCCTGGAGAAAGGCCTGGCTGTCGAGCAGCCAGCGCTGCGACGCCGCCGTCGGCGCCAGGCCCAGCAACCCCTGGCCAAAGGTCACGCCAATCGTCACGCCATTGGCGGCGAACTTGGTCGGCTTGACCGACAACAGCGCGCCATTGGCGAAGGTGACACGGGTGGAACCGTCCTCTGCCGCCACCCGGCGAACCACGCGACCAGGCGCGCCGAAGCTTTGATAGGGCCAGACCACGCTCGTGTCAGCCACCGCGCTTGGCAAGGCCTTGGCCTGAACGTGATCGAGCGCCAGCGACAATGCCGCATCGCCCCCGCTGGCCAGATCGCTCGACGCGCGGAAAGCCAGCGGCCCGGCGCCGGTAAAGGCCTGGCGGAACGCCGCCGTTATTGCCTGTGGCGTTGCCGTCGCCAATTGAGCGGTGAGCTCGTCGAGGTCCTGCGCCGGGCTGGTGAACAGCGC
>JBOFDB010000316.1:0-9876 GCA_051646545.1 Sphingomonas sp. | reverse complement strand
GCGCTGTTTGGCCTCGCCACTTTTGTGTTCATTGTCATTGCGTTGCGCGCTTCAGCGCCTGAAAGGAAATAGCCGATGAAAGACGCCTGGTTTGTCCGTCGCCGCTCCGCCGCCAGTTACACGATCAACCCGATCAGCTGGCAGGGGTGGGTGGTTACGGCGGTTTACGTAATTACGGCGCTGGCGCTTACCCCTCTCGCAGCCGCGCAACGCTGGGTGGAATGGGGCGCCTTGTTGGCGCTCGCAACGCTCGTGTTTGTTGTGGTCGCCATCCGGACCTCCGCGCCCGAAAAGGAGTAGTTTATGGAAGACGCATGGTTCATTCGCCGTCGCTGCCGCTGGGGCTGCGAGTTGCGACCGGCGCGCTGGCAAGCGCATGCCATGATGGCAGCCTATGTCGCGCTGGTGCCGTGGATCGCCGCCAGCCGGACCTTTGACTGGCCGGTGCAGGTCGTGCTGATCCTGCTTGCCACCTTCACCTATCTGGTGCTGGCCTGGCGGATGTCGGCCCCGGCAATGGGAGGTGGGCGATGCGACTGACGGCGCTGGCGGCAATTGTGATGACGACTCTGATGGCGACCCCCGCCGCCGCTCAACCCGCACCGCGCGACATCACCGCGCCGGGCCCGCTCGCTGAGCTGCATGGCACGCTGCTCGACGCGGGCAAGGGCGCGCCGGTGGTGCTGATCGTTCCCGGATCAGGCCCCACCGATCGCGATGGCAACAACCCCCTGGGCGTCAAGGCCGCGCCCTATCGGCTGCTTGCCGACGGGTTGGCGGCACGCGGCATCAGCAGCGTGCGGATCGACAAGCGCGGTCTGTTCGCGAGCAAGGCTGCGATTGCCGATGGCAACAAGGTGACCGTCGCCGATTATGTCACCGATATCCGGGCCTGGGTGGCATCGGCGCGCGCGGCGACCGGTGCCAAGTGCCTCTGGCTGCTCGGCCATAGCGAGGGTGGGCTGATGGTGTTGGCAGCGGGCGACGCGCCCGATGTGTGCGGCATCATCACCGTGTCGGCGGTGGGGCGGCCCTTTGATGTCGTCATCCGCGAGCAAATCCATGCCAACCCGGCCAACGCCGTGGTGTTTGACCAGGTCGACGCCGCGCTCGCCAAGTTGAAGGCGGGCGAGCATGTCGATCCCGCCAGCCTGCATCCGGGGCTGCTCGCGCTGTTCAACCCGGCGGTGCAGGATTATCTGATCGACCTGATCCGCCACGATCCGGCGACGCTCGCCGCGCGGGTAAAAGCGCCGCTGCTGATCGTGCAGGGGTTGAGCGACATTCAGGTGAGCGAAGCTGACGCGCGTGCGCTGGCGGCGGCGAACCCCAGGGCGAAGCTACTCCTGCTGCCGGGGGTCAATCATGTGCTGAAGCAAGTGGGCAATGCCGACCGCAGCGCCAATCTGGCCAGCTATGCCAATCCGGACCTGCCGATCGATCCGGGCGTGGTGGAGGCGGTGGCGGGGTTTGTGAAGGGGGCGCATTAACCTCGCCAACCAAAGCGTTCTCCCTGATCTTGTCGAAGGGCTGTTCTTTCTTGCCTGCGGGACCAGAAGAGCGGTGCTTCGACACGCTCAGCACGAACGGGATGAGTGATTGGCCGGGTGCCGTGCTGCGTGAGATCAGCCCAGCGCCTCATCGAGCAGCCGCGCCAGCCGCAACCCGGCGCGTTCGACCTGCAGGCGCTGGATCGGCACCTGACGCCGTTCGTGTCGAGCGCAGTCGAGACACGGGGACTTGCAGCCCGCCCCTCGACTTCGCTCGGGACGAACGGGGGAGGAGGCAGTTTGAACAGGAAAATCAGCCCAACGCCTCATCGAGCAGCCGCGCGAGCCGCAGCCCGGCGCGTTCGACCTGCAGGCGCTGGATCGGCCCCCTCACGCCGTTCGTGTCGAGCGCCGTCGAGACACGGGGACTTGCAACCCGTCCCTCGACTTCGCTCGGGACGAACGGGGGGAGGAGGCAGTTTGAACAGGAAAATCGGCCCAGCGCCTCATCGAGCAGCCGCGCCAGCCGCAGCCCGGCGCGTTCGACCTGGAGGCGCTGGATCGGCCCCCTCACGCCGTTCGTGTCGAGCGAAGTCGAGACACGGGGACTCGCAGCCCGCCCCTCGACTTTGCTCGGGACGAGCGGGGGAAGGGGTCCTCCGGATAGGTAGATCAGCCGAACGCCTCATCGAGGAGCCGCGCGAGCCGCAGCCCGGCGCGTTCGACCTGCAGGCGCTGGATCGGTACCAGCTTGGCGATCGTCGCATTGTCGATCGCGGCGCGCGCGGTGGGCTTGGTGGTGCAGATGTCCTTCAGGCCCGCGCTCATATAAACCACGTCCTTGCTGACTTGCCAGCTTTCGCGGCTCCAGTCCTCAATCGTGCCGGCTGCGATCGGCGCGGCTTCCTCGGGCGGGTAGGGGCGGACGAGATTGGGCCCGTCGCTGATCGCGCGTTCGGCGAGCGGGCCATCCCAGATGCTGTGGAGATTGAGCCGCTCGGGCGCGTAAATGCCGTAATCGGCGCGCACCTGATTGCCGCCCGCGTCATTATGCTCACCCGAATGGAGCGGCATGTGCAGGTCGCCGACAAAATGGACGAGGAAAGCGAGCGCCATTAACCGCTCGCGCGTCGGCAGAGTCTTGTCCTTGAGCAGCCGCACCTGCCGGTCAATCTGCGCCGACACGCAATTGCCGTCGCCGCAAGCGGGCTTGAGCGTGAAGGGCGCGCAGATATCGACATCCTGATAATGCCAGGCGGCGGTGTAAGAGAAGCGTGGGCCAAGGCCGCGAATGCAATCGGGCCAGACGCTGAGATCGTCGATCCTGGCGGCCTTACAGGTCGGCGTGTCGAGCAGCGGCGCCTTTGCCATCAGGGCGAGCACCTTGGCGCGGGTGGCGGGGGTGACATTGGCCATCGCGATGCGGGCAATGGTGGCGTGTCCAAAAGCGCCATAGGCCAGCACCGGGCGCGGCAGGGCGACGAGCGCGAGAAGGAGCGCGAGCGAGCAGAGGCGGCGAATCATAACGCCCGCTTTATCGGCCCGCGCTCGCCAAGAGAACTGGGCAAGGCATTAAGATTTTGGCCCCGCGCCCTGCCATTGCGAGCCACGCCGCCGTCATTGCGGGCCACGCCCCCGTCATTGCGAGGAGGCGAAGCCGACGAAGCAATCCAGGCTGCGGGCTGGATTGCTTCGGCCTGCGGCCTCGCAATGACGGAGCGGAGTCTCCGACAAGACCGGGCCCAGAGGGCTGAGACGAGACCCGGCCAAGACAAGACCTGACAAAGGCGAGGCCTGACCAAGTCGAAACCCGACTAAGGCGAAACGGCGTCAAGGCGAAAGCCGCCTAATCCTCGTCGCGGTAAATCGCGATGCGGCGCGCGCCGTCGCTTGACGCACGGCCGCGATACATGCCGGTGGTGTTGAAATGCCAGAGCGCCTCACCCGCCGGCGTTACCACGATCACGCCGCCGCTGCCCCCCATCCGCGCGATTTCGGCCAGCGCGGTGGTGGCGGCTTGCTCGGGCGCTTCACCGGCCAGCGCGATGCGCGCGGCGATCTGGTGGCTGACGCCGGCGCGAATGAAATATTCGCCCGATCCGGTGGCGGAGACGGCGCAGACGCTATCGGCCCAGGTGCCCGCGCCGATGAGCGGGGTGTCGCCGATCCGCCCCCAGCGTTTGGCCGTGATGCCGCCGGTCGAGGTCGCGGCGGCGACCTTGCCCGACGCATCGCATGCGACCGCGCCGACCGTGCCGAACTTCATTTCCTCGTCAAACCAGCCCTCGCCCTGTGCTTTCATTTCCTCAAGCTGCTGGCGGCGGCGGGGGATTTCGAACCAACCCTGCTCGGCTTGCTCCAGCCCCTGCTCGCGGGCAAATTGTTCGGCGCCCGCGCCCGAGAGCAAGACGTGCGGCGTTTCCATCGCCTTGCGCGCCAGGCTGACCGGGTGGCGCACCGTGCCGACGCCCGCCACCGCACCCGCGCGCTGGCCATCGCCCGCCATGATCGCGGCATCGAGCGAGACGCCGCCATCATAGGTAAGCACCGCGCCGCGCCCCGCGTTGAAATGCGGATCATCCTCCAGCACGCGCACTGCCGCCTCGACCGCATCGAGCGCTGCGCCGCCCGCCGCCAGCACCGCGCTGCCCGCATCGAGCGCGGCGCTCAGGCCCGCCCGCGCGCCCGCATCTTCCCCGGCGCTGATCCGCTCGCGCGTCATCTGGCCCGCGCCGCCATGCACCGCCAGCACCCATTTAGTCGGGCTTTCGCTCATCGGCTTTTCCTTCAAAACTTTCCCTGCATCGCCGCCCGCGCTATAGGGCGCGCAAACCGCAAGGAAAGCCCCGCATGTCTCTTCGTCCCTGGCGCGACATCATCCGCCGCAAAAGCCGCCAGATCATGGTCGGCAACGTTCCCGTCGGCGGCGACGCCCCCGTCACCGTCCAGACGATGACCAACACGCCGACCGAAGACGCGGTCGCGACGATCAACCAGATCCGCCGCTGCGAAGAGGCGGGCGTCGACATCATCCGCGTGTCATGCCCCGATGTGGAGAGCACGACCGCGCTGAAGCAGATCGTCCGCGCCGCGCGCGTGCCGGTGGTGGCGGATATTCATTTCCACTATAAACGCGCGCTGGAAGCGGCGGATGCGGGCGCGGCGTGCCTGCGCATCAACCCCGGCAATATCGGCTCGGAAGCGCGCGTGAAGGAAGTCATCGCCGCCGCCAAGGCCAATGGCTGCGCGATCCGCATCGGCGTCAATGCCGGCAGCCTTGAGAAGGACTTGCTCGAAAAATATGGCGAGCCCTGCCCGGAGGCGCTGGTCGAAAGCGCGATGGACCACATCAAGATCCTGCAGGACCATGATTTCCACGAATTCAAGGTCGCGGTGAAGGCGTCGGACCAGTTCCTCGCGGTCGCGGCGTATCAGCAGCTCGCCGAAATGGGCGATTTCCCGCTGCATCTGGGGATTACCGAGGCGGGCGGGTTCGTTGCCGGCACGGTCAAGTCGGCGATCGGCATCGGTTCGCTGCTCTGGTTTGGCATTGGCGACACGATCCGCGTCTCGCTCTCTGCCGAGCCCGAGGATGAAGTACGCGTCGGCTTTGAAATCCTGAAAACCTTGGGGATCCGCAATCGCGGCGTCCGCGTCGTCAGCTGCCCCAGCTGCGCGCGCCAGGGCTTTGACGTGATCCGCACCGTCCAGAAGCTGGAAGAGCGGCTGCAGCATATCCGCACGCCGATGTCGCTGTCGGTCCTGGGCTGCGTCGTCAACGGCCCCGGCGAAGCGCGCGAGACCGATATCGGTCTCACCGGCGGCGGCAATGGCAAGCACATGGTCTATCTGTCGGGCGTGACCGACCATCAGGTCGAAGATGCCGACATGATCGAGCACATCGTCAAGCTGGTCGAAGCCAAGGCGGCGGAGATCGAGGCAGCTGACGAGGCGCGCGCCGTGGCGGCGGAGTGACCGCAAGACCAGGCGTTTCCCCCGCCACCGCCTTTGGCGCCGCCTGCCTCGGCATCGCGATCTATTCGCTGATGGACGCGGTGATGAAGGGCCTGTCGATCGAGAGCGGGGCTTATGCCGCCGTGCTGTGGCGCTCGATCATCGGGGCAATCGGCATGGGCGCGATCTTTTTCGCGCGCGGCGGGCGGTGGCCCGGGCGAGCCGCACTGCGCCTGCATGTCGCGCGCGCAGGCGTCGCCGGGGTTTCGGTATTGCTGTTCTTCTGGGGGCTGGCGCGCGTGCCGATGGCGGAAAGCGTGGCGCTGACGTTCCTCGCGCCGCTGATCGCGCTCTATCTGGCGGGCCTGTTCCTGGGCGAGACGCTGCGGCGTGCCGTCATCGGCGGATCGATCCTGGCGTGCGTCGGTGTCGCGGTGCTGGCGCTGGGCGAAGTGAGCATCCATGCATCGACCGCGCATGTGATGGGCGCGCTGGCCCTGCTCGCCGCCTCGGTCTCTTATGCCGGCAGCCTGATCCTGCTGCGCATGCAGGCGCAGCTTGCCGCCCCGCTCGAAGTTGCGTTCTTCACCAGCCTGGTGCTGGGGGCGATGCTGCTGCCCGGCGCGCCGTGGTTGGCCGGGCTGCCGACGATCGGGCAAATGCCGGCCATCGTCGCGGCGGCGATTTTCGGGTCGATCTCGGCGATGCTGCTCGCCTGGGCCTATGCCCATGCCGAGGCGCAATTGCTGTCGACGGTGGAATATACCGCGTTCGTGTGGGCAGCGATCCTCGGCCGCCTGGTGTTCGGCGAAGCGGTTGGCTTCTATACCTTTGGCGGCGCCGCGCTCATCATCGCCGGGTGCCTGGTCGCGGTGCGCGGACCCGTCGCGCCCGCGCCGCAAACGGAGGCTGCTGCATGACGATCACGACTCGTTTCGCTCGCCCCGATGACGTCGCCACCATCCTTGGCTTTGTGAAGGAACTCGCCGAGTTCGAGAAAGCGCCGCATGAAGTCGTCGCAACCGAAGCGCTGATACACGAGGCGCTGTTCGGTGCGCGCCCGGCGGCGGAAGCGATCATCGCCGAGGCCGATGGCGAGCGCGTCGGCATGGCGGTGTTCTTCCACAATTTTTCGACCTGGACGGGCGTGCGTGGCATCTGGCTCGACGATCTCTACGTCACGCCTTCTGCGCGCGGCACGGGTGCGGGGACGGCGCTGCTGAAAGCGGTTGCGCGGGTCGCGGTTGAGCGTGGCTGCGCGCGCTTCGAATGGTGGGTGCTCGACTGGAACACCCGCGCGATCGACTTCTATCGCGCGATGGGCGCGCAGGCGATGGACGAATGGACCGTCCAGCGCGTTTCGGGCGAGGCGCTCAAGCGGCTCGCGGCGGACTGATGGCGCTCGACACCAGCCTTGTCGACAGGGTCGCCGAGGCGATGGCGCCGATCGGCACCGTCACCATGCGGCGCATGATGGGCGGCGCGACGCTGTATTGCGACGGCATTATTTTCGCGATCGTCGCGGATGATGGCTTGTGGTTCAAATCCGATGCAACCAGCGACGATGAATGGGACGCCGCCGGTTGCGCGCGTTTCACCTATGATTTCGGCCACGGCAAAATCGGGTCGATGAATTATCGCCGCGCCCCCGACGACGTCTATGACGACGCCGATGTACTGCGCCAATGGGCGTCGCTGGGGCTGGCGGCGGGCCAGCGGGCGCCGGTCAAGACCAAGCGCCGCTGACCGGCTGGGGGCGAGCGATCAGGCTTTCGCCGCTGCGGCCCGCTCAATCGCCTCGATCAGAATCCGCCGCGCTTCCGCCGCATCGCCCCATTTGCCGACGCGCACCCATTTTTCGGCTTCCAGGTCTTTGTAATGGGTGAAGAAATGCTCGATCTGCGCCAGCACGATGCTTGGCAGGTCGGTGCGTTCGCCCACGTCCGAATAATAGGGAAAGGTCGAATCGACCGGCACGCAGACGAGCTTTTCGTCGCCGCCATGTTCGTCTTCCAGGTTCAGGACCGCGATCGGCCGGGCGCGCACCACACAGCCCGGGATGAAGGGCGAGCGGGCAATCACCAGCGCATCGAGCGGATCGCCATCGGGCGACAGCGTGTGCGGCACAAAGCCATAATTGGCGGGATAGCGCATCGGGGTATGGAGGATGCGATCGACAAACAGCGCGCCCGATGCCTTGTCGAATTCATATTTCACCGGCTCGCCGCCCACCGGCACTTCGATGATGACGTTCAGGTCATCGGGCGGGTTGGTGCCGGTCGGGATCAGGTCGATGCGCATTCAAGGTGTCCTTTGGATGAAAAACCCATAGCTTGGTGCCGGTCGCGCTGAGCGTGTCAAATCGCCGCCCGTCGTGCCCAATGCCCATTGGCACGGGGAAGAAGGACGGCGCGTCGACCACCGCAGCACGAACGTGGCTATGGGCCGTTTGATCCCCGCGTTAGCGGGGCGCTAGCAAGCGATCCAGGCCAGCCTCTCCGCTGCCGATTTTTTCAAGGTGCGGATAGCGCAAGCCGCCATGATAGTCGATGGCGACGCTGCGCAGCCGCTCGCCGCGCCTGACGGTCAGCGTGATCGGCGCGGTGCCACCCTTGGCGGCCGTGATGGCGTCCTTCAGCTTTTCGGGCGAATAAGTGGTGCTGCCGACCGCGACGATGACATCGCCATTGGTCAGCCCGGCCTTGAACGCGGCACTGTCCCACTCGACCGCCGAGATATCGCCATCCTTGGCCAGGGTGAGGCCGACCGACAGCGACAGATCGACGCGCTTGCGGCCTTTTTCCACCTGTTTGAAGTAATTGCTCGGCGTATCGGTATAGACCAGGCGATAGCCATTGGCGGCGAACCCGTCGATCGGCGCATGGTCTTCGGTATCGTACAGCCGGTGGGTTAGCAGGCCGCGCCAATCATAGGGCTGGAGGTCGTTCAGCGTTTTGACGACATCGTCAAAACTATAGGTCACCTCGCCCCAATCGCCGTCATTGATGCCGAAAAAGGCGCGGGCAAAATCGTCCATCGACTTTTTGCCCTTTGATTCGCGCCGCAGGATCGAATCGACTTCCATCCAGATCAGCAGACCTTCATTGTAATAATCCTCTGACCGTTGCCAGCTGAGCCAGCCCTTGGGGCGGCGTTGCGACATGGTGGGATCATTGGTGGTGTCGGCAAGCGGCCGCCACTGGCGGGCAGGTGCCGCGTCGAGCGCAGCGGCAATCTGCGCATAGGCATCGAGCGTGTCCTGCTTTGACACCAGCCCCGATCGCGCCTGCAGCACATAGCCCCAGAACTGCGTCTGGCCTTCATAAACCCAGAGCAGACTGTCGCGCATCGGCGTCTTGAAATCGGGCGTCCAAAGGTCAGCGCCGCGGCGGAATTTGCCATCCCAGCTATGGGTATATTCGTGCGGCAACAGGTCGCGTTCGGGCGTGGTGTTGGCCCAGTCGGCGAAATAGCCGGGCTTCACCCCGTCTTCCGAACTGCGGTGATGTTCCAGGCCAATGCCGCCCAGCTCGTCGGAAATGGCGAGCAAAAAGTGATAATTGTCGTAATGCTGGGCACCGAACAATTTGGTCGCCTGGGCCACGAGCGCCTTGTGCGCGGCGATTTGCGCCTCGCTGGCGGCCAGTTCCTTGTCGGACGAGGCCACGGTATCGAGGAAGACGCGATCCGACAGCTGCCATTGCTTGTAATGCAGGCCGGCAAGCGTCGGCGAATCGACCAGAATTTCGTAATTGGTCGGCTGATAATGATAGGTTGCGCCCTCTGCGGTGGCGGGCAGGCCGGCGGCGGCGGTCCAGCCGGCGGGATAGGTAACGGTTGCGGTCACCGGGATTTGCCGGGTGAAATAGCCCGCCGGATACAGGCTCATCGTATTCCACTGGACGCGCAGCATGTCAGGCGCGGTCAATTGCCGACCCTGCGCCGCTTCGGTCGCGGCGAGATAGTGCAAGTCGATATCGATGGCGGTCGCGCCTGCGGGCACGTCGATATGAAAGGCAAAGACGTCGACCGGGTCGCGCCGCCAGGCAATCGGCTTGCCGCCCGCGCTGATGCGCAAGCCCGCAACCTTGTCGATCTGGCCTTCGGGCGCGTGGGTGCCTGGCAGCCATTCGGGCAGCAACAGCACCATCGGGCCGGGGCCGGGGACGGTCAGCGTTTCATGCGTGCGGAAGATGCCGTGCGTCACATCGGTCGCGTCGATGGTGAGCGTCATCGTGCCGGGATAGGGAATGTCCTTGGGCTGCGGAATCGTGTCGGCGATCGGCACCGGCTGGGGTTTGGAATTTTCGGCCTGCGCGGCACCGGCGGTGGCAAGCAAGGCAATGGCGGCGGCACGACGGATGATCAACGCACGAGTCCTTTCCCTGAAATTTTCTTATGGCGCGCGTGATTAACGGCGCGCGCGCGGGAG
>JBOFDB010000133.1:0-5530 GCA_051646545.1 Sphingomonas sp. | reverse complement strand
CACCGAATGCGGCTGCTGGTCGACGGCATCGGTGAGCAACCCACCCTGATCATAGCCGACATAGCCCGGAGGGGCGCCGATCAGCCGGCTGACCGAATGCCGCTCCATATATTCGCTCATGTCGAAGCGCTGGAGCGGAATGCCCATGATGCTGGCGAGCTGACGCGCGACTTCGGTCTTGCCGACGCCGGTGGGGCCAGTGAACAGGTAATTGCCGATCGGCTTGTCGGGATCGCGCAAGCCCGCCCGGCTCAGCTTGATCGCGCTAGCCAGCTTCTCAATCGCCATGTCCTGGCCGAACACAACGCGCTTGAGGTCCGTTTCCAGCGTCGCGAGCGCCTTGGTATCGTCCTTCGACACCGATTTGGGCGGGATGCGCGCCATGGTGGCAATCACCGCCTCGATCTCCTTGGCGGTGATCGTCTTCTTGCGCTTTGACGGCGGCACCAGCATCTGCATCGCGCCGACCTCGTCGATCACGTCGATCGCCTTGTCGGGCAGCTTGCGGTCGTTGATGTAGCGCGCCGAAAGTTCCACCGCAGTCTTGATCGCGTCGGGCGTGTATTTGACCGAGTGGTGATCCTCAAACGCGGTGCGCAGCCCATTCAGGATCTTGACCGTATCCTCGATCGACGGCTCGTTGACGTCGATTTTCTGGAAGCGGCGGAGCAGCGCGCGATCCTTCTCAAAGTGATTGCGGAATTCCTTGTAGGTGGTCGAGCCGATGCAGCGGATCGTGCCGCCCGACAAGGCGGGCTTCAGCAGGTTGGAGGCATCCATCGCGCCGCCGCTCGTCGCGCCCGCGCCGATGACGGTGTGGATCTCATCGATGAACAGCACCGCGTGCGGCAGCTTTTCAAGCTCGTTGACGACCGCCTTCAACCGCTCCTCGAAATCGCCGCGATAGCGCGTGCCGGCAAGCAGCGCGCCCATGTCGAGCGAATAGATGATCGCGGGCTTGAGCACATCGGGCACGTCGCCTTCGATGATCTTGCGGGCAAGCCCTTCCGCGATCGCGGTTTTGCCGACGCCGGGGTCGCCGACATAAAGCGGGTTGTTCTTGCTGCGGCGGCACAGGATCTGGACGGTGCGGTCGACTTCGGCGGCGCGGCCGATCAGCGGATCGACCTTGCCGTTCTTGGCCTTTTCATTGAGGTCGACGCAGAATTGCTTGAGCGCGCTTTCGCTCTTGCCCTTGCCGTCGGCCTTGGCCTGCGGCTTTTCCTCCTCGGCGCCTTTCACTTCGCGCGGTTCGGGCGCCTGGCTGCCCTTGCCGACGCCGTGGCTGATATAGCTGACCGCGTCGAGACGGCTCATATCCTGCTGCTGCAGGAAATAGACGGCATAGCTTTCGCGCTCGCTGAATAGCGCGACGAGCACATTGGCGCCGGTCACTTCGTCGCGGCCCGACGACTGGACGTGGAGGATGGCGCGCTGGACAACGCGCTGGAAGCCGCTGGTCGGGCTGGGGTCGGTCGCCTGGTCAACCCTCAGCGCGTCAAGCTCGGTATCGAGATAATGCGCGACCGTCGTCTTGAGCTCACCCAGATCGACGCCGCACGCCGACATGACTTTCGAGGCATGCTCGTCATCAATGAGCGCGAGCAGGAGGTGTTCGAGCGTCGCATATTCGTGGCGGCGCGTGGTCGCGGCATCGAGCGCCTTGTGCAGCGTAGTTTCGAGCGCGGAGGCAAAGGAAGGCATTTGGGCTTACTCCAAGCGGGCCGTCATGAAAGCACGGCCCTTTTCCACAATGTCGGGAGTGCGCCGCGTTCCATCAAGCACTTGACAACCAACGTCCGGATATCGGGGCGGGTTGCCACCATGCTTATCGCTTGAATAGCGCGTCGGCGCTTGCGCGATGGTTAACGGCGCGTTGCATATGGGTGCGCACGCGGGCGATTTCAGCGTCCAGCGCAGCGATGCGCGCTTCCAGCTCCGCGACCGAAAGCGGGTCCAGATCCTGTCGGGCCAGCGCGTCCAGCGGATCGCCCGCCCGACGCGGGAGATTCTCTTCGGACTCCATCGCTGCAAACGTTGACCGCCCCGCCCGGCGTGTCAATAAGGCGCGAGGGCCAGGCATGGCTTTTTTCGGGGGAACCGACAGCATGAATGCGCTGCCCGACACGATGATTGCGATCGATCCCGCTGGCCCCGGCGGGCCCGAGGTGCTGGTGCCGGTTGAGCGGCCGGTGCCGGTGGCGGGACCGGGTGATGTGCTGATCCGGGTCGCGGCGGCAGGCGTCAACCGGCCCGATGTGCTGCAGCGGCGTGGCGGCTATCCGCCGCCGCCGGGCGCGCCGAGCATCCCGGGGCTGGAAGTCGCGGGCACAATCGTGGCGCTCGGTGCGGGCGTGGCGCCCGAATTGCTCGGCCAGCCGGTCTGCGCGCTCGTCGCAGGCGGCGGCTATGCCCAATATACGGTCGCGGCGGCAGGCATCTGCCTGCCGGTGCCATCGGCCCTGACGATGGTTGAGGCGGCCGCCATCCCCGAAACATTGTTCACCGTGTGGACCAATTTGTTCGAGCGAGCCTTCGTGGTCGAAGGCGACACGGTCCTCGTCCATGGCGGCACCAGCGGCATTGGCACGATGGCGATTGCGCTCGCCAACATCTTCGGCCTCAAGATCATCGTGACGGCGGGCACCGACGAGAAATGCGCCGCCGCCCGCACGCTCGGCGCTGATCATGCGATCAATTACAAGATGCAGGATTTCGTTGCCGAGGTGAAAGCGATTACCGGCGGGCATGGCGTGCAGGCGGTGCTCGATATGGTGGGCGGCGATTATGTCCCGCGCAATCTGCAATGCCTGGCCGATGATGGCCGCCATGTCTCGATCGCGGTGCAGGGCGGGTTGACCGCGACGATCCCGATTTTCGAGGTGATGCGCCGTCGCCTGACGCTGACCGGATCGACGCTGCGCCCGCGTGATGCGGGGTTCAAGGCAATGGTGGCGGATGAGCTTCACCGCATCGTCTGGCCTTATGTGGCTGAAGGCCGGTTAAAGCCGGTGATCGACAAGACCTTCCCGCTCGCCGAGGCGGCGGCAGCACACGCCCGGATGGAGTCGGGCGACCATGTCGGCAAGATTGTGCTGATGGTGGAAGGATAAGCCGCGCTAATCACTGGCCCGGCAATTTGATTCGACAGGACTAGCTTGGTTCGACAGGGCAGGCGCCCTCCGGTCTGACGAGCGGGTCAATTCTTCAGAAAGAGGGGCAATGTCGGGCTTGATCCTTCATGAATATGCCGCGTCGGGTAATTGCTATAAAATCCGGCTGACCGCAGCGCATCTGGGCATCGCGCTGGAGCGGCGCCAATATGATATTATCGCGGGCGAGACGCGGACGCCCGAATTTCTGGCAACGGTCAATCCCAATGGCCGCATCCCGGTGCTGCAGGATGGCGACCGCTTCCTGCCAGAGAGCAATGCCGCGTGTTTCTATCTGGCTGACGGTACGCCGCTCATCCCGACGGACCGCTTTGCCCGCGCCGACATGCTGCGCTGGATGTTCTGGGAGCAGTATAACCACGAGCCCAATATCGCGACCCTCCGCTTCTGGCGCGCTTTTCTCGGCGAAGCGGCGCTGAGCGAGGCGCAGCGCGCGCTGATCCCGGCGAAACAGGCTGGCGGCGAAGCCGCGCTGGCGTTGATGGAGGATCAGCTGGCCCGCACCCCGTTTCTGGTCGGCGCGGCCCTTACTTTGGCTGACCTTGTGCTCTACGCCTATACGCACGTCGCCGATGAGGGAGGCTTTGATCTGGCCGCCTATCCCGCCGTGCAATCCTGGCTGGCGCGCATAGCAGCGGTGCCGGGGCACGTGTCGATCGCCGCTTAGCCTCCTCGACGCTGTCGCGGGAACGCGCGGGGGCGTAACGGTGTTGGGGAGATGATGCCGGGTCGCCACGCCTCCTTTTCCCGCCCGCGCGATCGCCTGATCGCGATTGCGACCGCGATGCTGTTGCAGCTTGGCCTGGTCTATGTGCTGATCGCGGGCTTTGCCGTCACCATCGCGCGGCATCTGCACGAGCAATTGACGGTGATCGGCATCGCCGTGTCCCCGCCGCCGCCACCGCCGCCGTCCGTAACGGTGGAGCCGCGCCCGCAACGGGCAACAGGCAAAGCCGCGCCCGCCGCCAAAAGCGCGCACGCCGCCCCAATAGTGGCGCCGGTCATCACGCGTCAGCCACAGCCCGTGCTTGCTGCGATCAAGCCCGGTGCCGGCACCAGCGCCACACAGGGGGCGAGCGTACAGGGCATTGGCAGCGGGGCAGGCGGCGTCGGCAGCGGCACGGCAAGCGGCGGGTCAGGCGCGGGGGATGGCGATGGCGGTACCGATGCCGAACTGATCAGCGGCGAGATCAGGGAGCATGATTATCCGCCCGACGCCTTTGCGGCCCGGCGCAGCGGGCGGGTGGGGCTGCGCTTTACGGTCGGCGTCAATGGCCGCGTTACCGATTGCCGGGTGACGCGCTCAAGCGGTACGCCCGAGCTGGACGCGGTCACCTGCGCGCTCATCATCAAACGCTTTCGCTACCGCCCCGCGCTCGACGCCATGGGGCGTCCGGTGCCGCAACAGGTGGTCGGTGACCATGACTGGGTGATCCCCGCACTGCCACCGTCTGAAAAAGGCGAGGAAGACGAGGGCTAGGGAAGCGGCCCCCAATGAAACAGGGCGGGCATCGCGGCCCGCCCTGCATCGTCCTGCCTGTGCCCGATCCCTGCGCCCGATCAGCGCTCGGTATAGTAGCGGCAGCGTTTCTTGGCAGTGATCGATCGGTCGATGGCGCGGCCGGCAAAGGCGCCGCCAACGCCACCAGCCACGGCACCCAGCACGCCGCCACCCAGCGCCGCGCCCGCAACCGCGCCGCCGGCGCCACCCGCGACCAGGCCCGTGGTGCCCTTTGACCGGCGGCAAACCTTGTGCACGGTCCGGCCGTGATACGTCGTCGTCCGTGCCGCCGCAAAGTCAGCCGGCACAACCATCGCCGGCATGGCCACCGCGACCGCGCCCATCGTCAACATGAATTTCCGCATCGTCCATCCCCTAACATAAGTGCAGGTCATCGACGTAACGATTGGTGCCATGAATGGTTGCATGACGCCATGGCTTTTCGTGCGCGCCCAGCGGAAAAGCGTGCGGCAGCCTGATTTATGACACTCCTCGCGCCGAATATGACAATGGCGAGTCGGCTTGCGATTCCAACTGTAACATTTGCTCGCCATAGCGGCCGGATCAAATCAGGCCGAGATGGTTTATGGACGGGGAATCAATAGCTAGAGTGGCGGACATGGTATCGGGCAGCCATGGCGACATTGCGAGCTTTGCCGATTTTGCCCATTCGGTGCCCGCGATTCCGGAAAAGCACGTCACGGAACGGCGCAAATATCGCACCATCTGGATTTCCGACGTTCATTTGGGCACGCGCGGCTGCAACGCCGATATGCTGATCGACTTTCTCGATCACGTCGACAGCGATGTGCTTTATCTGGTTGGCGACATCATCGATGGCTGGCGGCTGAAGCGC
>JBOFDB010000465.1:0-5364 GCA_051646545.1 Sphingomonas sp. | reverse complement strand
GATGTTCTTTTGGATCCTGGTGATCGACGTGCTGGTGCTGGGCTGGTGCGGCGGCTCGCCTGCCGAGCCGGTGTATGTGATCACCAGCCAGATCGCGGCGGCCTATTATTTCGCACATTTCCTGATCATCCTGCCGATCATCGCGGCAATTGAGCGGCCGCGGCCGTTGCCGAATTCGATTACCGAGGCGGTGCTGGGGCGCCATGGTGGCGCACCCGCGCATGCGGTTCCGGCGGAATAAGGGGGCAATAAGTCAATGCTTCGCGCAATCCTCGCCCTGGTCGGTGCCGGCTTCGTGCTGGTGCTTGGCATCGCGCTCTACAGCAGCGTCAGCGGCGTCATCACCGATCCTCCGGTCAAGACCGCGCAGGAGGAGTTCCACCTCCACCCCAAGGAACTGGCCCTGCAGTCGGACGGTCCCTTCGGCACGTACAAGGATGTGCGGCAGCTGCAGCGTGGCTTCAAAGTCTATCGTGAAGTCTGCTCCAACTGCCACTCGCTCAGCCATGTCGCGTTCCGCGATCTGGGCAAGATCGGCTATTCCGAAGCGCAGGTGAAGAAAATCGCCAGCGATTGGGACCAGAAGGCGAAGCAGCCCGCCTTCGACCCCAAGACCGGCGTCCGCAGCGAGCGCGGCAACACGCCGGCTGATCACTTCCCGATCGTCTATTATCCTGGCCAGGGCAATCCGCCGGACCTCTCGCTCATCACCAAGGCGCGGCATGGTGGCGCCGCCTATGTCTATTCGCTGCTGACCGGCTATGCCGACCAGAGCACCTATAAGAATGCGGCGGGGGTGCAGATGCTCCAGCGCTTCCCCGATGCGAAGACGCCGGACGGCCTGTATTTCAATCCCTATTTCGCCAACCTCAACATCGCGATGCCGCCGCCGCTGACCTCGGATGGCCAGGTAACCTATGACGACGGCACCAAATCGACCGTTGATCAAAATGCGAGGGACGTTGCCGCCTTCCTGAACTGGGCGGCCGAGCCCGAGTTGCCGACCCGCCATGTGCTGGGCTATACGGTCATCGGGTTCCTGCTGATCTTCCTCGTGCTGGTCTATGGCGCCTATCGCAACATCTGGCGCGATACGGCGCATTGATGGCGACGACGACCGCGCACGACGAGATTAGTCGCCGCATCCGGACGATCCCCGACTTTCCTAAGCCGGGGATCATGTTCCGTGACATCACCACGCTGCTGCTCGATCCTGAGGGGCTGCGGCTGACCGTCGACGCCATGGTCGCCGCCACCGATGGGCCGGTCGATCTGGTCGCCGGCATTGAGGCGCGCGGTTTCCTGTTCGCCGCCGCCATCGCCGTGCCGCTCAACGCGGGCGTCGTGCTGATCCGCAAGGACGGCAAGCTGCCGGGCGCGACGATTGCGGAGGATTATGTGCTCGAATACGGCACCGACCGGATCACGATGCACGAAGACGCGCTGGTGCCGGGGCAGAAAGTGCTGCTTGTCGACGATCTGATCGCCACTGGTGGCACGGCGCGCGCCGCGATCCGCTTGCTGCGCAAGGCCGGCGCCACGGTGACTCAGGCCCAATTCGTTGTCGACCTGCCCGATCTGGGTGGCGCCGACGCGCTGCGCGGCGACGGCATCGCCGTGGATGCGCTGGTGGCGTTCGGGGGGCATTGACGCCGGGCGGATTGCCGACCGCCTGGTCGCTTACGCCGTTGCCCTTGTTACGAGATTCAGCAATGTCGCCTGCGACTAGGCCGTAGACTCATTAGAGCGGCCTGTCGGCTTCCGCCTAACGTCCGCCATCCTCCTCCTCGTCGCCCCGTGCTTGACACGGGGCCAGGCTAACTTTGTTCCGTAGCCGCGCCGACTGCTCCCACGTCACGGCGGCGGCAGAAGAAAAGTCAAGCCCCGTGTCAAGCACGGGGCGACGGTGAAAGTGATTGTCAGCCAACCACCCCTGGTCGGTCGTTAAGTCCCTATGCCGAAAGCGGCTGTTTATGAGGTCACAACCTAATGGCGTGGATTGCTTCGCTTCGCTCGCAATGACGATATCATGCTCGCAATGACGATAACTCGACTGCCGAGGTCGTAGCCTTCTCCATTACTGGCCGTCCCGTTTTGATCGAAACCCCGTCACTCCCGCGAAGGCGGGAGTCGATTGGGGTCAGCGGTGGCCATGTCGCGATAGGGCGGCCCGGCGATGGCAGGGCAGGCGGCTGGCTTACGCCGTCGGCCGCGTCCTGATCAGGCCGATCGACACCACAGTCATCACCGGCTCGTCATGCTGGTTGAACACCGTGGTCCTGGCGCGAAAGCTGCCCATGTCGCTGCGGCTTTTGGACGCGCGCTTTTCCAGCACTTCGTTTTCGCAGCGCAGCGTGTCGCCAGGATAGACGGGCTTCAGCCAGCGCAGCTCATCAATGCCCGGCGAGCCGAGGCTGGCCTGCTGATGGTCCTTCATATCCTCAACCAGCATCGCCATCATCATCGCGGCGGTATGCCAGCCCGATGCCGCGAGCCGCCCGAAATAGGTATCGGCGGCGCCTTCATCCGACAGGTGGAAGGGCTGGGGATCATATTTCGAGGCGAAGTCGATCACTTCCTCCCGCGTGACGGAATAGCTGCCAAAGGCCCGCCGCGACCCGACCTCGATATCCTCGAAATAGCGCATGTTCAGCCTCTCCCTATGATCACGCAACTTACCCGCTCGTCCCGAGCGAAGTCGAGGGACGGGAGGCCTCGCAGAGACTTGCCGTACCCGTGTCTCGACTTCGCTCGACACGAACGGGGTAGTTGGCGTGCCAACTCTCGCCCTCAAACATTGAAGCGGAACAGCATGACGTCGCCATCCTGCACCAGATACTCCTTGCCTTCCTGGCGCAACTTGCCGGCATCGCGCGCGCCTGCTTCACCGCCGAACGCGACATAATCGGCAAAGGCGATCGTTTCGGCGCGGATGAAGCCGCGTTCGAAATCGGAATGGATGACGCCCGCTGCCTGCGGTGCCTTGGCGCCCGCCGATACCGTCCAGGCGCGCGCTTCCTTGGGGCCGCAGGTGAAGAAGGTGATGAGGTGGAGCAGGTCATAGCCCGCCCGGATCACGCGGGCGAGGCCGGTTTCCGCGAGGCCCAGTTCGACCAGGAACTCGCCGCGTTCCTCGCTCGGCATGGTCGCGATTTCGGCTTCGATCGCGGCGGAGACGATCACGGCCTTGGCGCCTTCCGCCGCCGCCTTGGCAAAGACGCGTTCGGACAGCGCATTGCCCGTCGCCGCGTCGCCCTCATCGACATTGCAGACGTAAAGCACCGGCTTGGAGGTCAGGAGCTGCGCCTGGTCGAGCACGCGCCGTTCCTCCTCGTCGCGCGGTTCGGCCAGCCGCGCGGGCTTGCCTTCGCGCAGCAGGTCCAGCGCCTGGCCCAGGATGCTCGCGGCGATCTTGGCTTCCTTGTCGCCCTGCGCGGCTTTTTTGGCGAAATTGGGCACGCGTTTTTCCAGGCTGTCGAGATCGGCGAGCATCAGCTCGGTCTCGACCGTCTCGGCATCGGCAATCGGATCGACGCGGTTGTCGACATGCTGAATGTCGTCATTCTCAAAACAGCGCAGCACATGGACGATCGCGTCCACCTCGCGGATATTGCCGAGAAACTGGTTGCCGAGGCCCTCGCCCTTGCTCGCCCCGCGTACCAGCCCGGCAATGTCGACAAAGCCCAGCTGGGTTTCGATCACCTTGGCCGAATGCGCGATTTCGGCGAGCTTGTGCAGGCGCGGATCGGGCACCGCGACATTGCCGACATTGGGCTCGATTGTGCAGAAGGGGTAATTGGCCGCCTGAGCCGCCGCCGTTTCGGTCAGGGCATTGAACAGAGTCGATTTGCCGACATTGGGCAGGCCGACGATACCACAACGAAATCCCATGAGTGTCCTGTGAAAATGGCTGGGGTTTGGCCTTGGCGGATAGGGCGTCAGCGCGGCGATTGCCAGCGTGATCAACGCCCCCTCAGCTCATCGACGTCCTTGCACGGTTAATCGCGTGATAACCGTCGTCCCCGTGCGGGTGGTCCCCAGCGGCGGCGTCTCGTCCATCGGGGCGCCGCGTGAAGACGCACGCCGCGGCGCCGCCAGGGAGGGATGCGCGAGATGCCAGTGGTGCGGGGGGTCGCATCGGCATCTCGCGCATCGGTTCCGCCGCGGCTTGCGCGCTATCCGGTGCGATGCGATCCTACCCTATCGTCATTGTGGCTGAGGGAGAGGGGCGGATGATTCGCGGGGCATTGTTCGCGGCCATCATGGCAGCGGGTCTATCGGGCGCCGTCGCCGCCCAGGCGCCGGCCGCGTCGGCCGTCTGTTCAGGCAAAGCGGTGACGATCCGGCTGAGCGCGATCAAGCCGGGGCAATTGGCGGCATTCCGGAAAGCGGTTGCCGACCATCAGGCCTGGTACGCGGCGCACCACAATGCCACCAAAGTGGAGTTCGTCCACCTCGCCGCCCGCAGCGCGGTGGGCGGCTTTGGCTGGGATGACAGCAGCGCCATGACGATCGTGACGCATGACTTGTCCTCCAATCCGGCTCGGGACGCGGGCTTTCAGGCCTTTGTCGGCGAATACAGGGCGAGTTCGGACGTGAAGCAGGAATATCGCGGCTGCATCAACTGACGCGGCCGCTAAAGCGCTATGAATAATTGAAGCTGATGCTGATCCGCTCGCTGCTGCCCTTGCCGGCATGGGGCATCACTTCGTGGCGCAACCAGCTTTCCCATAGCAGGATTGTGCCGGGCGTCGGCGCGATGTGGACAAAGGATTGGCGATCTTCGGGCGCGTCGGGCCGGCGGACGGGGGCGGCCATCATCAGCGGCAAGCGCGGGTCTTCGAAACGGATCGCGCCGCTGCCCGGCGGCACCGCGACATAAAGCGTGCCGGAAATGATGCTGTGCGGGTGGATATGGCCGCTATGCGTGGCGCCCGGCTTCATCACATTGACCCACAGGCTGTCGAGCTTGGGCTTGCGGTTGCCAAGATCGAAGGCGCAATCGCGCGCAAAGGCGGCGGCATGGCGGTTGAGCGCCCGCGCCAGATCGGCAAAGGCCGGGTCGCGTTGCGGCAAGTCATTGAGCGACGCGTAGGAGGTATAGCCGCGATAGCCATGCGCCTTGCTCCACGCGCGGCCGGCGGTGTCGTCGACTGCCAGCGCCAGGCAGGAGCCATGCAGCGCGGCGAGCAGATCGTCGTCGGCAAGCGCGCCCTCGTATAGCGGGGTGGTGAAGAGGAAGCGGATTGCCATTGTTGCGGGGTTAAGGCGAGGATGGGGCTTTGAATAGGGTCTTAGATAGCCCTTCCCCGGCGAAGGCCGGGGCCCAGCCTAAGAAAATGCGCGCGGCAGCGCGCCTGCACT
>JBOFDB010000481.1:0-8919 GCA_051646545.1 Sphingomonas sp. | reverse complement strand
CGATGGCCAACGCGTCGGCAAGGGACAGCCGCTCTTCATCATCGATCAACGGCCCTATCGCGCCGCGCTGGAGCAGGCGCGCGCGCAGCTGGCAAAGGCGCAGGCGAGCGACGCCAATGCGCGCACCGAACTTGCCCGCGCCAAAACGCTGCTCGCCGCCAATGCGATCAGCAAGGAAGAGTTTGAGACCAAGGAAGCCAATGCCCGATCGGCCGGTGCCGATGTCCAGGCGGGGCGTGCGGCGGTGACCAACGCCAATCTGAATCTGGGCTTCACCGTCATCCGTTCGCCCATTTCCGGACGGGTATCCGATCGCAAGGCGAGCCGCGGCAATCTGGTGGCCGATGGGCAGACGGTGCTGACGCGGATCGTTTCGGTCGATCCGATTTGGTTCTCCTTCGACGGTGCCGAAGCCTTTTATCTGAAGTATCTGCGCCAGGATAAATCGGGCCAGCGCCGCTCGTCGCGCGACCACCCCAATCCCATCGAAATCCAGCTCGCTGATGAGCCGACCTATCGCTGGCATGGCCATATGGATTTCGTCGACAATGCGATCGACCCCAATTCGGGCACCATTCGCGCGCACGCGGTGGTAGATAATCCCGATGGATTTTTGACGCCGGGGCTGTTCGGCCGTGCGCGCCTGCTCGGATCGGGCACCTATCACGCGATGCTGATCCCTGATGAGGCGATCATCACGGACCAGACCCGCAAGCTTGTCTATGTGGTCGGCCAGGACAATAAGGTGGCGCCGCGCCCGGTGGTGACGGGGCCGCCGGTTGCCGGGCTGCGCGTGGTGCGCGAAGGCATCGCGCCGACCGACCATATCGTCATCAACGGCTTGACGCGGCTGCAGCCGGGCATGCCGGTGCAGCCGCATATGACAAGGCTGACGCCGCGCGCCGCCGATACCTCGCCGACCGCGCAACCGGTGACGACGCCGCCGTCGGCCGAAGCGATCCCGGCGAAGTAACATGCGCTTTCCGCATTTCTTCATCGACCGCCCGATTTTCGCGGCGGTGCTATCAATCCTGATCGTCGTGTTCGGGCTGGTCGCTTATCCCGGCCTGCCGGTCGCGCAATATCCCGAAATCGCGCCGCCAACCGTGGTTGTGACGGCAAGCTATCCCGGCGCAACGGCGGAGACGCTGGCGGAAACGGTGGCAGCGCCGCTGGAGGAATCGATCAACGGCGTCGAGAAGATGATATATATGTCATCCTCGGCGACAGGCGATGGCGCGCTGGCGATCACCATCACGTTCAAGCAGGGCACCAATGTCGATCAGGCGCAGGTGCTGGTCCAGAACCGCGTCGCCACCGCCGAGCCGCGCCTGCCCGATCAGGTGCGCCAGATCGGCGTGACGGTGAAGAAAAATTCGCCCGATATCCTGCTCTGCGCGACCCTGTTTTCGCCCAACAAATCGCTCAGCCAGCAATATATTTCCAACTACGCGACGACCCAGCTGATTGATCGGCTGACCCGTATCCAGGGCGTCGGCGATGCGCGCATCTTTGGCGCGCGCGATTATGACATGCGGATCTGGATCGACCCCGATCTTGCCGCTGCGCGTAATCTGACGGTGGATGAAATCACCACCGCCGTGCGCAACCAGAATGCGCAAGTCGCGGTCGGCGCGGTCGGGCAACCGCCGTTCAATCACGGCGGCACCGCGTTTCAGCTGGGGATCCAGACCCAGGGGCGCCTGACATCGCCCGAGCAATTCGCCGACATCATTATCAAGCGCGATGACCAGGGCCGCCTGACCCGTGTGCGCGATGTGGCGCGCGTCGAGCTGGGGGCGCAGGATTACACGATCAACCCGTTCTTTTCGAACCAGCCGACCACGGCGGTTTGCATCACCCAGCTGCCGGGATCGAACGCACTGCTGACGGCGCAGGCGGTGAAGGATGAAATTCATCGCACCTCGCTCAGCTTTCCGCCGGGCATGAAATATGCCATTCCCTATAACCCGACCGAATATATCCAGGCCTCGATCGAGGAAGTGCAGCGGACGCTGTTCGAAGCGTTGCTGCTCGTCGCTTTCGTGGTGCTGCTGTTCCTGCAGAGCTGGCGCGCGGCGATCATCCCGATTGTGGCCATTCCGGTGTCGCTGCTGGGATCGTTCGCGGTGCTGGCGGCGTTCGGTTTTTCGATCAACAATCTCTCGCTGTTCGGCATGGTGCTCGCCATCGGCATTGTCGTCGACGACGCGATCGTCGTGGTCGAGAATATCGAGAGGTTGATGGAGGAAAAGGGGCTGTCGCCCAAGGCCGCCGCGCATGAAACGATGGACGAAGTTTCAGGCGCGTTGGTCGCGATCGCGCTGGTGCTGTGCGGCGTGTTTATCCCGACCAGCTTCATTCCCGGCATTTCGGGGCAATTTTATCAGCAATTCGCGCTGACCATTGTCTCGGCAACGGCGATTTCCGCGTTCGTTTCGTTGACCTTGTCGCCCGCGCTCGCCGCCCTGGTGCTGAAGCCCAAGGATCATGACGAAGCGAAAGCGCCACCAGAGGGGCTGCGCGGGCTGCCGGGACGCTTCACTCGCTGGTTCAACCGCAGCTTTGACCGGCTGGGCGAACGCTATGGCCGGTTGACGGCGCGCGCGGTGCGGACGCTGGGTGTGGTTGTGGTGTGCTATGCCGTACTGATCGGGCTGACCGGCTGGCGGTTCAGCGCGACCCCGACGGGCTTCATCCCCGCGCAGGACCAGGGCTATCTGATCGTCGCGGTGCAATTGCCACCGGGATCATCACTGCAACGCACGACCGAAGTGCTGCAGCGCGCGCAAGCCATTGCGCTCAATAACAAGGCGACGGCGGGAACGGTGGCGTTTGCGGGCCTGGACGGCGCGACGCTGACCAACGCGCCCAATACCGCCGCAATGTTCGTCGCGATGAAGCCGCGCAGCGACCGCGAAGGCGCCGATCAGGTCGCCAATGAGCTGCGCCAGGCGTTCGGGCCGATCACCGATGGCGTGCTGCTCGTCATCCCGCCGCCGCCGGTGCGCGGCATCGGCACGGGCGGTGGCTGGAAAATGCTGATCGAGGATCGCCAGAACCAGGGCTATCCCGCGCTGGAGCAAGCCGCTTTTGCGATGATGATGAAGGCCAACCAGACCCCCGGGCTGGCGAGCACCTTCACCACCTTCAATGTCCGCACGCCGCGGCTTTACGCGGATATCGACCGCGCGCGCGCAGAGCAGCTGGGCGTGCCGGTTGAGAATATCTTCCACACCCTCGGCACCTATCTTGGTTCGACCTATATCAACGATTTCAACTATCTCGGCCGCACATACCGCGTGACGGCGCAGGCCGATGCGTCCTATCGCGATGAAACTTCGGATGTCGGCCGATTGCGCACGCGCTCCGCCTCGGGCGCGATGGTGCCGATGGACGCGGTGATGACGCTGAAGAATGAGAGCGGGCCTTATCGCGTCGTCCGCTATAATCTCTATCCATCGGCGGAATTGCAGGGCGACACGGCGCCCGGCTATTCTTCGGGCCAGAGCCTTGCGACGCTCGACAAAATGGCCAAGGGAATCCTGCCTCAGGGCATGAGCTATGAATGGACCGAGCTTGCTTTTCAGCAACAGCAGGCGGGCAATACCGGCATCATCGCCTTTGGCCTGGCGGTGCTGTTCGTCTTCCTGCTGCTCGCCGCCAATTATGAAAGCCTGGTGCTGCCCTTTGCCGTGATCCTGATCGTGCCGATGTGCCTGTTGGCGGCAATTGTCGGCGTCAATTTGATGGGCATGGACAATAATATCCTGACGCAGATCGGCCTGGTCGTGCTGATCGGGCTGGCGGCCAAGAACGCCATCCTGATCGTCGAATTCGCCAAGGCGAATGAAGATGCCGGCATGGAATTGCGCGAAGCGGCCGAACATGCTGCGGCGCAGCGACTGCGCCCGATCCTGATGACGTCGATCGCGTTCATCCTGGGCACGCTGCCGCTGGTGATCGGCACCGGCCCCGGCGCGGAAATGCGTCGTGCGCTGGGCGTTGCGGTGTTCTTCGGGATGATCGGGGTGACGACCTTTGGGCTGCTGTTCACGCCCAGCTTTTATGTGATCAGCCGGAAAGCGGGCGATCATGTGTCGGCCTGGATCCAGCGCCGTCGTGGCGGGGAGAAATCGGCATGAAGCAGCGGTCACTCCTCTCCTTGATCGCGGCGGCGCCGCTTGCGGCGTGCGTTGTCGGCCCCAATTATCATCGTCCGGCTGAACCCGCGCCTCCCTCCGGCGCATTGCTTGAGGCTGGCAAGGCCGGATCGGCTGCCGCCAATGGCCTGCCCGATCAATGGTGGAGGGTATATCAAGACCCGGTTCTCGATCGTCTCGTCGGCCAGGCATTGACCAACAATAGCGATATCCGGGTCGCGGCCGCCAATCTTGCCAAGGCGCGCGCGGTGTTGAGCGGGCAGCGGGGGCAAAGGCTGCCGACCACCAATGTCAGCGCGGAATATCAGCGCGAGCAAGGCAACAGCGCGAGTGCGGCGGCGTTCGGCGGCGGTAATGGCAGGGTGCAGACCTTCGACTTCAACCTTTTTCAGCTCGGCTTTGATGCCTCTTACGAAGTCGACCTGTTCGGCGGGGTGACGCGCGCCATCCAGGCGGCGCGGGGCGATACCGAGGCGGCGGCGGCAGAGCTAGACGCGGCGCGTGTATCCGTCGCGGCGGAGACGGCGCGCGCCTATTTTTCAACGTGCAGCAATGCCGCGCAGCTGGCGGTGGCGAAGGAAAGCGTCGCGCTGCAGCAGCAAACCTATAATCTGACCAACACCCTGTTCATTGCCGGTCGCGAAACCAAGGCGGACGTCGAGCGGGCCGATGCCTTGCTGGCCCAGGCGCAGGCGCAAGTTCCCGGGCTGGATGCCGAACGGCGCGCGTCGCTTTACGCGCTCGCCGCGCTGACGGGGCGCCCGCCCGAGGAGATCGATACCGACGCGTCGCACTGCTCGGCGCCGCCCCGGCTTGCGGATCCCATCCCGGCGGGCGATGGCGCGGCGTTGATCGCGCGGCGACCCGATGTGCGATCGGCGGAGCGGACACTGGCGGCGGATACCGCGCGCGTCGGCGTTGCGATTGCCGATCTTTATCCCAAGATCACGCTGCTGGGCAGCGTCAACGCCTATTCGACGCGCGGCAGCCAGTTGTTTCAGCCAAGCGCGGTGCGCTACTCGTTCGGCCCATTGATCAGCTGGAGCTTTCCCAATCAGACACAGGCGCGCGCGCGGGTCCGCGAAGCGCGGGCAGACGCCGATGCAAGTCTTGCCCGGTTTGACAAGGCGGTGCTGACCGCGCTCAGCGACAGCGAACAGGCATTGGCGCGCTATTCGGGCCAGCTCGATCGCAATGTCGATCTGGTCCGCGCTGAAAAGGCAAGTGCAGAGGCCGCGCGCCTGTCGCGCATCCGCTATGATGCCGGGGCGGACAGCTTTCTCCAGCTAATCGATGCCGAGGCCAATCGGGTGAGCGCGCGGGCGGCACGCGCTGCCTCTGACGCGGCCGTTGCGGATGCGCAGATCAGTGTTTTCAAGGCATTGGGTGGGGGGTGGCAAAGCGCGCCCAAGCCGGAGCGCCTGTCGCCCGATCATGCTAAGGCGGCCCCGACTGAGTCCCCTACCAAGCCCTGACGGAATTTTATGACTGATCCACGCCCTATTCCCGCCTCGCGCGAGCAGCTCTGGGGAATCCTGTTCGAAGCTGCTGAGATCGAGCACAATCTGATGTGCTGCTATCTCTATGCGATGTTCAGCCTGAAGAGCGATGTCTCGGAAGGCGTTACCGAGGACGAACTCGCCGCGATCAAGCGCTGGCGCAACGACATTCTCGACGTCGCGATCGAAGAAATGGCGCATCTTGCCATTGTTTCCAATATCTTGTCCGCATTGGGTGCGCCGGCGCATTTCGGGCGGCAGAATTTCCCGATTCCGCCGGGCTATCACCCGGCCGGGGTGGTGGTGCGGCTCGCCCCGTTCACGGCGCAGACGCTCGACCATTTCATCTATCTCGAGCGGCCCGAGCAGAGCGACATTGCCGACGGCGAAGGGTTTGAGCACAATCATTATGTCCGCGCCATGGCGCCTGACCGGCTGATGCAGGCGACCATGGACTATGCGACGGTCGGCCAGCTTTATGCCTCAATCGAGGACGGCATCCGCGCGCTGGGAGAAGAGCTGGGCGAGGACAAGCTGTTCGTTGGTGACCCCTGCCATCAGCTCAGCCCCGATGTGGTGCGCTTGCCCAATCTCACCGTCGTTCAGTGCGTGAAGACCGCGTGCGAGGCCATCGATGCGATTGTCCGTCAGGGCGAGGGGTCGGCGGCGGGGGAGGAGCGCTCGCATTATCAGCGCTTCCTCGGCATCCGTGCCGAATATCAGCAGATGCTGGCGGCAAGGCCCGATTTCGCGCCGGGTCGGCCCGCCGCCAACAACCCGGTCATGCGCCGTCCGCCAATGCCGGAGGGGCGGCTATGGGTTAATCAGGAACCCGCCGCGAGCCTGGTCGATCTTGGCAATGCGGTCTATTGCCACGCGGTCCGCTGCCTGGCGCTGAGCTATGCCGGCATTGATGCCAAGGCACAGCGCGCGCTGGTCGATGCCGCCATCGAGCTGATGCGCATCTTGACCCCACTGGCCGAGGAATTGACGCGGCTGCCCGCCAATGCCGATGCGCCCGGCTGCACGGCGGGGCTGAGCTTTGCGACGCTACGCTCGCTTGCTGCCTTGCCGGCGGAGCCCGGCGCCATGCTGGTGCTGACCGAACGGCTGAAAGACATGGCCGAGCGGGGCAGGGTGATCGCCGGGACGCATGGCGACGTGTCGGCGGTCGCGCAATCGGCGGCCGATGCGCTTGACTCGCTGGCGGCGCGACTGGGCCAAGTGCAGATTATCGACCGGCTTTCGCCGCCGCCGTCAACCGAGCCCGCCCCTCAACCGGAACCTGCCTCTCAACCGGAGCCTGCCATGGCGCCCTCAGCCGATGCCCCGCCGACGCCGCAGCCGGGCGAAAATGGTGTCGAAATCATCCCCGGTGCGGCGATTGACCTGGTTTTCAATGGCGAACGCTGCATCCATGCGCGCCATTGCGTGCTGTCGCAGCCGCAAGTGTTCAAGGCCAATGTCGAGGGGCCGTGGATCGATCCCAATGCCTGTTCGACCGAGGGATTGGTGACGGTTGCCCATATGTGCCCTTCAGGCGCGATCAGCTATCGTCGGCATGATGGCGGAGTTGAGGAGCAGGCGCCGCCGGTCAATCTGGTCCAGCTGCGCGAAAATGGTCCGATCGGCTTTCGCGCCGAGCTGATCCTTGACGGCAAGCCGATCGGCTATCGCGCGACATTGTGCCGGTGCGGCGCGTCGAAGAACAAGCCGTTTTGCGATGGCAGTCATAATGCCATCCATTTCCAGGCCACCGGAGAACCGGCCACCAAGGAGTCGCAGCCGCTGGCCGAACGGGGCGGTGCGCTTCACATCGATCCGCAGACCGATGGGCCGCTGGAGGTGACGGGCAATCTTGAACTGTGCGCAGGCACCGGCCGCACCTTTGACCGCGTCACCAAGACCTGGCTGTGCCGCTGCGGCGGATCAGCCAACAAGCCCTATTGCGACGGAACGCACCGGCGGATCGGGTTCAAAAGCAGCTGAGCGGGACCGCTGCTGACCCGTTATTGCGGGGGGCGTGGCGACGAGGCAATCCGGTCGCGCGCCCGTCTGCCTGGATTGCTTCGCTACGCTCGCAATGACGACCGATGAGCAGCAAATTCTCGCTAAATCGCCTTGGCGTAGATCTGGTATACCCGGTTGATATGACTATCGATTGCATCGGCAATCGCGACCATTCCCTGGTTATCCTCAAGGATCCAGCCGATCTCCCCCCGGGTCGCGCCGTAATTGGCAACCGACGCGCGGCGGATATATTCGATCATCATAAAGGCAAGCTGGCTCGCCATGCGCGATGATTGCAGCTTTTTGACGACGCCCATCAACGGCACCCGCATCGTGCGGACCTGCGGCTTGCGCAACCACAGCAACAGCTTCGCCCAACCGAACGGAAACAGCCGACCGTTGAGCGGCTTGATCGCTTCGTTAAGGTCGGGAAGCGTGATCATGAAGGCCACCGGCTCACCATCAAGCTCGGCAATCCGGATAAGGTCGTTGAAAACGATCGGCTTCAGCTTGGTGCCGACATCGTCGAGCTCGGGCTGAGTCAGCGGCACGAAACCCCAATTGTCGGACCAGGCATCGTTCAAGATGGCAATGATCAGCTTGGCCTCTTCCGCGAACCGCGATTTGTCGACCTCGCGAATCCGGATGCGCGGGTTTTTTTCGCCATTGGCGACAATGCGCTGAACGAGCGGCGGGAACTCTTTGGAGATATCAAGTTCATAGGTGTGGAGCTGCTTGACGCCGGTATAACCCGCCGCCTCGATCCATGGCTGATAATGGGGCAGATGATGGCCCATCATCATCGTCGGCGAATGGTCATGGCCCTTGATCAACAAGCCGGGTTCTTCCCAGATCGACAGGCTGACCGGGCCAAGCGCGCGCGTCATCCCCTGGCCGCGCAGCCAATTTTCGGCGGCATTGATCAGCGCGTGGGCGGCATTTTCATCCGCCGCTTCCAGCATGCCCCAAAAGCCGGTGCCGGGACCAAAGCCCTTTTCGGGCGGCATCTCCAAGGCCAATGTGTCGATATGCGCGGAAATTCGCCCGACAGGCGCGCCGCCGCGGGTCGCAAGGAAATATTGCGCACGGGCATGGCTGAACCAGCCATTTTTCTTGGGGTCGATGGTGCCCGCCACATCCTGGCGCAGCGGCGGCACCCAATGCGGATCGCCCGCGTTCAGCCGGTAGGCTAGGTCGATAAAGGCCTTGCGATCGGCCTTGGTGGTAACGGGCTGAATGGCAAGCGG
>JBOFDB010000386.1:0-3521 GCA_051646545.1 Sphingomonas sp. | reverse complement strand
GATGATGGAAGATGCGCGCCGATCGGCCGAACAGGGGCGCATCGCCGCGCTGTGGGAAGCCGAGATGGCGCGCCGTGCGCTCGCCCCGCTTGGATTGCCGGTCGTGCTGTTGAAAGGCACGGCCTATGTCGCTGCCGGCCTGAAGGCAGGGGTGGGGCGATCGATCGGCGATCTCGACATTCTGGTGCCGCGCGCCACGCTCGATGCGGTTGAGGCGGCGCTGCTCGATGCGGGATGGGAATGGGTCAAGCCCGATCCCTATGACGACGCTTATTACCGCCGCTGGATGCACGAGCTGCCCCCGCTCATCCATCGCGACCGCGATCGCATGATCGACGTTCACCACACCATCCTGCCGCTGACCGCGCGGCCACGACCCGATGCTGCCGCGCTGATCGCGGATGCCGTGCCGCTCAACCCAGGGCTTGGCGTGCTCGCGCCGATGGACATGATCGTCCATGCCGCAGCCCATTTGTTCGCCGATGGCGATCTGGCGGGCGGGCTGCGCAATTTGTGGGACATCCACTGCCTGATCGAGGAGTTTGGCAGCGACGGGCTGGTCGAGCGCGCAGTGCATCACGGGCTCGCGCCCTATGTCGCGCGCGCCGCGCGGCTCGCTCATTTCCTTTACGGGACGCCCGTCCCGCCTCCTTGGTGCAGACTGAGCGCTGCCGATCCTGTCTATCGCGCCCGCCTGACCGCGCGCGACGGCTGGGGGCGTGCCACGCGCCCAGCCTTGCGCCAGGCCTTTTACCTCCGTTCGCACCTCATCCGCATGCCGCCCCTGATGCTGGCCCGCCATTTATGGACCAAATGGCGTAGCGGCCATCGCGGATAAGCCCTTTCCCCGCGCGCGCCACCGCCTTAGCATCGGCTGAGGCCAGAACAGCAAAAGGGGCAGGGGATGCGTCATGTCGCGGTGATCGGCTCGGGCCCCGCTGGCTATTACACGGCGGAGGCTTGCCAAAAGACGTTTGGCGACGCGGTGCGCGTCGACATTATCGATCGGCTGCCCGTGCCCTATGGCCTGATCCGCTTCGGCGTCGCGCCCGATCACCAGTCGATCAAGGGGGTGTCGCGCCGCTATGAGGCGGTGGCGCTGAGCGACAATGTGCGCTTTGTCGGCAATGTTACGCTCGGCCGCGACGTCTCGATTGCCGAGCTTCACGAGCTTTATGATGCAGTGGTGCTCGCCACCGGTGCGCCGCATGATCGGCCGCTCGGCATTCCCGGGGCGGACTTGCCCGGGGTCATCGGCTCGGCGGCGTTTGTCGGCTGGTATAATGGCCATCCCGACTTTGCCGATCTTGCGCCCCCGCTTGGCGGCGCGAACGCGGTGGTGATCGGGGCGGGCAATGTCGCGCTCGACGTGACGCGCATCCTTGCCAAGACGAGCGAGGAATTTGCCGGTTCAGACATCGCCGCGCATGCGCTGGCCGCGCTGGAACAGTCGGCGATCCGGCGCATCACGCTCGCCATCCGCCGCGGGCCGCACCAGATCGCGATGACGCCCAAGGAATTGGGGGAGCTTGGCCATCTCGCCCGCGCGACGCCGCATGTCGAGCCCGACGACCTGCCGCCCGCCGAAGCCGATGCCGCGCTCGATCCGGGGCAGCGCAAATCGGTCGCGCATCTGCGCGAATTTGCGGGCAATGCGGTGGGCGACAAGCCGCTCGCGATCGATTTCGACTTTTTCGCCGCGCCGGTCGCGATTGAGGGCGAAGGCCGGGTCGAACGCGTGATTGTCGAGCGCACCCGGCTTGATGCCCAGGGCCAGGCGGTCGGCATGGGCGACACGTATTGCCTGCCTGCCGATCTGGTAGTCAGTTGCATCGGCTATCGCACGCCGCCGATTGAGGGGGTGCCCTATGATGCGCGCGCCGGGCGTTTCGCCAATCAGGAAGGGCGGGTGGCGCCGGGGCTTTATGCCGTCGGCTGGGCACGGCGCGGCCCGACGGGGACGATCGGCACCAACCGTCCCGATGGCCAGGCCGTCGCCGAACAGATTGCGGCCGATATTGCGGGCGATAGCGGCAAGGCCGGTCGGCCCGGCCTTGATCAGCTGCTGTCGGCGCGCGGCGTCGATATCGTGACGTTTCGCGATTGGCAAAAGATTGAGGCCGCCGAAATTTCGCGCGCCCGTATCGGCGCGCCGCGCGAGAAATTCACCAGCATCGCCGATCTGCTGGGCGCGATCGGGCGCGGCTGACGCCCCTTGCGCGTCGGTGAGGCGGTCGGTATAGGCGCCGCTTCCAAGCTAACCGGCCGCGCCAGATAAGCGCATGCCGGGCTCCGTCGGGGAGTAGCTCAGCCTGGTAGAGCACTGCCTTCGGGAGGCAGGGGCCGGAGGTTCGAATCCTCTCTCCCCGACCACATGTCCACGCAATCAATGCTGCGTTCGGCATCCAGACGCCAGGCGGCAAACCCCGTTAACCGCCGATCTTGATCAGCCACACTTTCGGCCCGCCGGTTGGCTTTGCGATGCCGTCGAGGCGGATGGCGCGTTTGATGATGACGGGCGCGAGGATCATCTGACCCTTCATCACGCCTTCGCCCGCGCCAGAGGGGGCGGCGAGGATGGCCTTGACCGTTTCCATGCCACTGACCACGCGGGCGAACACGGCATAGCCGGGGGCGCCCGGCCGGGCATCATAGCCTGGCGCCGCACCGACGAAGATCGCGAAATTGCCCGTCGCCGAATCAAGGCCGTTGCGCGCCATCGACACCGCGCCATCGACATGGTGCAGCCCGGTCTTGCTGGTCGGCTCAAGCGGGATACCGAGCAGGCTGCGTCGCGCATCGGTGCCGATGCCGCCTTCGATAAACCCGACCCGGGCATTCGCCTTGTTCCGTGATGCGCGGAAAAAGCTGGTGCCATCGAGCCGGCCGTCATCGACATAGCGCAGGAAATTGGTGGCGGTGACGGGGGCGTGACGTTCGTCGACCGCGAAGATGATGTCCCCCTTGCTGGTTTCCAGCTTCACCCGCACATAGCCGGGCGTCGCGCGGTCGGCGTGCTGGGCCGGGGCGGGGGAGGTCCAGACGAGGAGCGCGAGCGCCGTCGCCGCGATCAGCCGGGTCACAATCCACCCATTTCGAGCAACACCGCCCATTCTTCCTCGCGCACCGGCGTGACCGACAAGCGCGACTGGCGCAGCACCTCAAGCATGGCGAGGCGGGGTTCCGCCTTGATATCGGCAAGCGGCACTGCCTGCGGAAATTTCCTGACCGGTTTTACCGCGACGCTGGCCCATTTGCCGTCATCGCCATCGGCGCGCCAGGCACGGGTGATCTCCATGATGCCGACCGCCGCTTTCTCGGTATTGGAATGATAGAAAATCGCCTGGTCGCCGGGCGCCATCGTCATCAGGAAATTGCGCGCGGTATAGTTGCGGATGCCATCCCATTCGGTCGCGCCGTCGCGCACCAGATCATCCCAGCCATAAACATCGGGTTCGGAGCGCAGGAGCCAATAAGCCATGGCCTGCCCCTAGCCCGAGCCAGGCGCTGGCGGCAAGCGA
>JBOFDB010000508.1:0-1059 GCA_051646545.1 Sphingomonas sp. | reverse complement strand
GGCGCTGCCATGATGAATGGCCGCCTAGTGGTCAGTTCAGCCGCGATCAAGCATGATACTGGCAATACCCACCCGTCCGGCCCAGCTTCTGGCGATGCGTCGGCCAACAGGAGAATATCTATGCGTCCGATTTTGATGGCAGCCGCAACTGCACTGGCGCTCACCGCGCCGATGGCCGCCAACGCCCAGATGCAGGGCCAACAGGGAACCGTAATGACAACCGACGCACCTTTGCTCAGCTTCTCGATCACCGAGGAAATCCGCAGCGCGCCTGACCGCGCGCGCGTCGGCGCCGGCGTCGTCACCACCGCGCCAACCGCCGTTGAAGCGATGCGCCAGAACGCCGCCGCCATGACCCGGCTGTCCGCGGCACTGCGCCGTGCGGGCATTGAAGGGCGCAATATCCAGACCAGCGGCATCAACCTGTCCGCCCAATATGATTACACCCCGCAGCAACAGGGCCAGCCACCGCGCCTGATCGGCTATCAGGTCAGCAACATGGTCAATGTCGTGACCAGCGATATCGCGAATCTCGGCCGCTTGCTCGACACGCTGGTGGAAGCGGGCGGCACCAATATCGACGGGCCCAGCTTCTTCATCGACAATCCTGATGCGGCGCTCGACACCGCGCGGCAACGGGCGATGACGCGGGCGACTGAGCGCGCGACGCTCTATGCCCGTGCCGCTGGCTATACCCGCGGCCGGTTGACTGCGGTCAGCGAAGGCGGCCCGATGCCCGTGCAGCCGATGCCGGTGATGCAAATGGCGCGGGCGGAAAGCGCCGACGCCGCCACGCCGGTGCAGCCGGGCCAGGTCAGCAACGCGATTACGCTGACCCTGCAATATCGATTGGAACGCTGATGGTGCGGCGCTGGCAGTGGGCAGCGCTGCTGCCGCTGCTGGCGCTTATTGCCTGCGGCGGTGACAGCAGCGATAGCCGGGCCCGACAGGGCGATGTGGCAAGTGCGAGCGATGACCCCGTCCTCGCCGCCGACAGCCCCGTCGCGCTGACCCCTTATTGGCCTGAGGGCGGGGCCGCCTCAATCAGCGGCCGGTTGG
>JBOFDB010000533.1:0-5457 GCA_051646545.1 Sphingomonas sp. | reverse complement strand
AAGCGCTGACGATGGCGAGTTTCGCGCTCGCCAATTCCAATTTCTCGGCGATGGCGATGGAAAATATGGGTCGGATCGCGGGGACCGCGTCAAGCGTGCAGGGCTTCATCTCGGTGACCACTGGCAGCGTTATCGGCGCGCTGATCGGCCAGTCGTTCAACGGCACGCCGGCGCCGCTGTTCGCGGGCAATGTCATCGCCGCGCTCAGCGCGCTCGCCATCGTCGCGGTCACCGAACGCGGTCGCTTGTTCCGCGCGCACTGACGCGGAACCGGCAAGCGAGCGGCGCATTGATCGCCGGGGCGCGCCGCCCCGGTGGAGAGCATCAATGGCTGACCGTAACCGCCAATTCCCCGACGTCCTGAATGACGATGATGGCTATGACGACGCCCAGCGCGCCGAAATTCTGGAAGCGACGCGCGACGGGCCGAGCGACGGCACCATCCTGACCGATCTTGCGCCCGATCTGGGCGATGAGGAAGAAGTCGATGATGACGAGGCGGAAGAGCCGCTCGCGGATTTGTCGATCATCGACATAGATGCGCTTGCTCGCGACGCGGCAATAGGCGACGATGACTGAGTGATCAGACTCGCATCGATCGTGCTTCTTGCGCTGGCGGCAGGCGGCTGCAGCCGCGGCAATGACGGCAATGCAGCGGCGTTCAACGTCGACGCGGTCACCGATGTGCCGCCTGCACGCCCCACACCGCCTGACAAGGCCGCGCTGCTGCCGCCGTTCGATCCGCCCCTGCCGGGAACGCCGGGCGGCTTGCCAAAGGATTCGAGTCCGATGGTATCAGCGCCTTTCCCGGTGGATGGACCGGGCGCCGCGCTCGATACGGTGCAGCGTTATTATGCGATGCTCGAGCGGCGCGACTGGGCCAATGCCTATGGCTTGTGGGATCAGTCGGCAGCCCCGACCTTGGCGCAATTTGCGCATCAGCAGGCGCAATTCAGCGAATATCACGCCAATATCGGCCACCCCGGTGACATTGACGCGGGCGCCGGGCAGCGGTTCATTACCGTGCCCGTTCAGCCCTATGCCCGCGACAAGGCGACGCATCAGCCACGCTATTTTATCGGGTCGGTAACGCTGCACCGCACCGATGTCGACGGCGCAACGCCCGAGCAGAAGCAATGGCGCATCCGCTCGATCGATCTGAAACCGGTGACGCGCTAGCCTTGGTTGCGCCAACCGGCATAGGCACCGCGATGACCACCGATGCGCGCGTTGATGCCTATATCGCCGCCGCGCCCGATTATGCTTGGCCGATCCTGACTGAAATCCGCGCGCGTGTGCACCACGGTTGCCCCTCCGTTGCGGAAGCGATCAAATGGTCGCGGCCGGCATTTCTTTATCGTGGGCAAATCATGGTCGGCATGTCGGCGTTCAAGGCGCATGCCGCGTTCGGTTTCTGGCAGGCGGTTGACTATCAGGGCGATGAACGGGCGCGGTTTGACCGGCTGACCTGCCTTGCCGACTTGCCGTCGCCCGCGCGCTTTGCCGACCTGCTTGGACAGGCGATGGCCCTGATCGACGACGGCAAGGGCAAGTTGCCGCGCCCACCCCGCGCGCCCCGGCCGGAGGCTGAGGTGCCGCCCGCGCTGGCTGCGGCGCTTGCGGCCGACGCGCTCGCCATGGCGACCTGGACCGGCTTTCCGCCCAGCTGCCGCCGCGAATATGCCGAGTGGATCGCCGAGGCCAAGCGCGACGAAACCCGCGCCCGACGCATCGCCGAGACCATCGCCTGGCTGCGCGAGGGCAAAAGGCGCAATTGGAAATATGAGGCGTGCTGACCTCCAGCGCCTGTTAACGGATACGCCATGCCCACCCTGTTGTTGCTCACCTTTTCCAACCTGTTCATGACGACGGCGTGGTATTGGCACCTGAAAGGCGGGATGGACCGGCCGTTATGGGTCGTCATCCCGATTTCCTGGGGCATTGCGCTGTTCGAATATTGTCTGGCGGTCCCCGCCAACCGCCTCGGCTATGCCAGTGGCTGGAGCGCGGGGCAGTTGAAGGTCGCGCAGGAGGCCATCGCGCTCATCGTCTTTGGCGGCTTCATGGTGCTGGTGCTGGGTGAGCCGCTAGACTGGAAGCACCTTGGCGCCTTTCTGTGCCTGATGGGCGCGGTGGCATTCCTGTTCTGGGGACGGTGAGCGTTTAGTGCCCATCGCCCGCGAAATTGGCGAGCAGCGAAACGGCCTCGTTGCTCACCGCCGCGCCCGTCGCGTCAGTGGCCGCGTCCGCGCTGTTGTTGGCGGGCGCAACGGGCGCGCTCGACGCGACATCATAAGCGAACCACAGCATCCCGCCCGCCCAGAGGAGCGCGGACCAGCGGCTGCGGAAGAGCTTGGCGAACGGCATGGCGCGGTCATCGCACGGGCGCGGTAAACCGGCGATTGCCGGACGCGGTTAATCGCGGCGACGCAAGGCGCGGGGTCGCTTGTGCAGGCAAGGCCGCCCGTCTAGCCTTGTCGCCTCACAACAGTGGAGTCGCCCGCCATGCGTTTGTCCCTGCTCGCCCTTGCCGCCGCCGCCTCGGCGTTCGCGGTTGCCGCTCTTTCGGGCAGCGCTGCCCGCGCTGACGATGCCGCCATCGCGGCGGACCATGCGCCCGTCATCCAGGCGCGCGAGGCGGGGTTCAAGCTGCAGCTCGCCGCGTTCCTGGGCATCAAGGCAGCGCTGGCGCGCCCCGATGTCGACGTGAAGACGCTGGTGCTGCCCGCCAGCGCGATTTCGGGCTGGGGCAAGGCGATTCCGGCGATGTTCCCGCCCGGCAGCGCGGGCGGCGCGGCGCGGCCCGAAATCTGGACTGACCGCGCGGGCTTTCAGGCGGCGGCGGCCGAGCTGTCGACTGAGGCCGGCAAGCTGGCCGAGCTGGCCAAGGCCGGGGATACTGCAGGCGTGAAGGCACAATTCGCGGTGGTGGGCAAGGCGTGCCAGGATTGCCACAGCAAATATCTGAAAGCCGAAGACAAGCACTGAGCCCGGCAAAGGCTGACGAGAGGTCGGCCGGGTAGCGCGGGCTTGCCCGGCCGCGCGCGGTGGGCAGGCGCGGCGGGCGAGGGTAACGGCGTCGGCAGGGCGGCGCGCGATCAGCATCGGCAGGACGAAAGAGCAACCCCGACAATGCCCGCGTCGGCGCGGGTAGGACAGGGATTTTCGACAGCGCCCGACGGTATCCGGTGCGCGGCTGTTACCCATGATCGCCACGGCCGGTGATCGCCGTTGCCCGTGATTGCCATCGCCATCGCCATTGCCAGTACAACGCGCCCCGGCGCTGCGTCGCGCGCTCAAACGAGCTTGACCTTAGTCATTATGTGTGATGTTATCACATCAACGATATCAGGAGAGCCGCCATGCCGCACACCGTTGCCCGCTCACGCTTTGCCTATGCCGCGCCGGCCGATGCCGGCCAGCCGATCAGCGGCATCAACACGACGCCGCTGATCGACGTGATGCTGGTGCTGCTGGTGATGTTCATCATCATCCTGCCGGTTACCCAGCACGAAATCCCGCTGCCCTTGCCCTAGGCCGGGCCGGTGCCCGCCGCCGAGCAGCAAGTCCATCGCCTCGCCATTGCCGCGAGCGGCGCGGTGACGCTGGATGGCGCGGCGCTGTCGGGCCGGGCCTTGACCGATCGGCTCGCCAGCCTGGCGCGTGATCCGCGCGCCGAACTTCATCTCAGCACCGATGGCGCGACGCGTTATGCCGTTTTCGCCAAGACGCTGGCGCAGGTGAAGCATGCGGGCATCACCCGGCTGGGCTTTGAAGGCAACCCCAGCCGCTTTTAGGGGTGGGTAAGCACATCGGTGAAAAGGTCATGCCCCTTCCGGCTGGTCGATTCGGCACGGCGGTGGACGCTGACCGTCAATGGACTGCCGCCCGTGCCGGCATGACCGAGGTTCACTCAACCCGCGACAAAGCCACGCTCGGCCAGCGTCAGTCGGCGTCCACATCCCTGACCGGCGATGGCGGACGCGTCGATGCGGCATGTTCGATCAGGCTGGTCTGCGCATTGCACTGGTGGCACCACGCCGTATCGAACATCTCGGCAATGCCCCAGCGTTGTCGCCGCACATCCCAACTGAGCCACCCATCGCGCGTTACCTGCGCGCTGGTGCAACGCCGACAGACATAGTTGACCCGGACAGTGCCGCTTTCGTTCGCCATGCCACGGGATTAGCACCAAAATTGCGGGATTTGCGCCGAGTTGCCTCCATAACGGATCGGTTTCATGGCGCCCCGGAGATATGCCCGTCGCCGCGCTCGTAGCAGCGCTAATCCGCGTCGCGGCGTGCGGCGGGTCGCCCTAGCGAACGTGACCGACGGCGCGGATTTACGCCGCGCCGGGGCCAGTCGATTGCGCGTATCGGTGTATTGAAATACACTCCGCATCATGGAGCCGAAGAGCATCTTCGATACGGTCGACCCGCAAGCCGAACGCGCGGCCGATGCGCGGGCAGAGGCCGATGTGCGCGCCGGGCGGCTGGTCAGCCATGATGCGGTGAAGCGGTGGCTGTCATCCTGGGGCACCGACAAACCCCTGCCAAGGCCCAGGATCGGCGACTGACGCTTGCGCCGCATTGTCTGGACGAACGAGGCGGTCGAACACCTTGAGGCGATCATTGCCTATATCTCGGCATTCAATCCCGATGCCGCCGCACGGCTCGGTGCGGGCCTGATCGAGGTTGCGGACAGCCTGGCCGATTTTCCCAATCGTGGACCCGATGCTGGTGGGGGATTGCGCGAGATGACGACGGTGTGGCCGTATATTCTGCGCTATCGCGTGGAGGCGGAGCGGGTGATTATCCTGCGCATCCGCCATGGGGCGAGGGACGAGGAGGGGTAGAGCTGCTCAAGCCGCAGCAAGAACCAGCGCGCCATTTGCTGCGAGCCGACGATGCAAGCTGGAAGCCGAGAGTTCAAAGCCATTGGGCCACGCAAGCTGCCCGCTTTCGATAAAGGCACGCGCGAAATAGGCTGGGTCGGCAAGCGGGCGCGTCATCACTGTGTCGCGGGCGATGAGGTCGGCGGCTGACCAATGCGCGCTGCTGCCGTCTGAAAAGGCAAGGCGCAGCGTGGCGGGGCCGTCCGCCGCTACGTCGATCAGCTTAATCATCGAGGTCGGCACCGGGGATCAACTCCATCGGCAGCAAGTCAACGCCGCGCTGCCAGTTTGCCATAAGTTCGGCCCGATGGTCGAGTGCCCATTGGCGAACGATGCGCGCCGCCTTCTTGGGCAGCGTGCCGGCTACAATCTCGCCGGTGTCGATGGCCACAAACGCCTCGAAGCCTTGGTAGGCCGCGTGGAAGTGCGGCGGCGGATGATCGTCGAAATACATCCGGATGACGATGCCGAAGAAGACGGAGATGATGGGCATTAGCGCTTTGTTACAACTGGTTCTACGTAATAGCCAATCGATATTTGCATTGTTATCTGGAAAATGGCTA
>JBOFDB010000205.1:0-2192 GCA_051646545.1 Sphingomonas sp. | reverse complement strand
CTATAATGATTTGTCCTGCCCGTTCATGGGCTCGCGGCTGATCATCGATCAGTTGCCTACATTCGGCGATCCCAACCGGGTGAAGCTCTCCATCTATCCCGGCGGGCACATGTTCTACACCCGCAGCGCCAGCGGCGCGGCGTTCCACGCCGATGCCAAGGCGCTGTACGGGGGGTGAACAGCGCGAGCGTCCCAACCGTTACGCCTTTACCGGGATTTCCCAAAAAGAACGCCGTTCGCCCCGAGCGTAGTCGAGGGGCGGGCAGCCTCGCAGAGCGCATCCGACCGCGCCTCGACTGCGCTCGGCACGAACGGTTTATTGCAATAGTCTGGCACGGCCACCCATATGTAATATTGTATCTTGCAATGTAATGTTGTAACATCCTCCACGCCGACACTGTATCGGCATCGAGAGGATGGAGACAGGCATGAGGACAACCGGTTATGCCGCACATCGCGGCCCCAATCCCGGCGGCATGGCCATGGCGCTGGGCGCAACAGGGCTGGTGATGCTCGGGCTGGCGACAGCGGCGCCCAAGATTATCGAAAAGTTGCACGATACGACCCTGACGGTGGACAATATCGACATCCCGCCGCCACCCCCGCCAAAGCTTCCCGACCCGGAACCGAAGCTGACCAAGGCGCCGCCCGAGCAATTGCAGTTTCAACGCGTCGATCCCATCATCGTCACACCGATCAAGCTCGACACAGGGATTACCACCAGCGATCTCGTCAACCTCCATCCCGATCCCGGCCCGCCCGCCGGTGCTGGCGGCGGCGTCGTGGTCGAGCCACCCAAGCCCCCGGTGCTGGTCAATGCCACGATCGACCCGCGACATTTTGCCGACTTCCAGCCCTTTTACCCGCCATCTGAACGTCAGATCGGCCGGGAGGGTCGCGTCGTCGTCCGCGTCTTGATCGGCACCGATGGCCGCGTCCACGCGATCGAGCCGGTTTCGGCGACCAGCGATGCCTTTTTCGACGCCACCCGCCGCCGCGCGCTGCAATATTGGCGCTTCACGCCTGCCACGCGCGACGGCATGCCCATCGAAAGCTGGAAACAGATGACGGTCAGCTTCCATCTGGAGGACGCGCAATAGCCCCTCTGGCATCCGCGCCGCGCTCGCCCTAGATTGCGGGCATGGCCAGCTATCTCGCCCGATTTTCACCGACTCGCGCCGGTCGCGACTTGTTTCAATATATGCGCCGGCGCGAATCCTATCATTGGAAGATCATGGCGCTGTGCGCGGCGATCGTATTCGCGCTGTTCGCGGGGTTCATCCACGATTCGCATTTCCAAAAGGAATATCACCCCGACATCGTCTATGTGGAGCAATGGCCGGCCAGCCGGACTGAGGCGGAAATCCTGGCGTCGAACAAAGCCAATCAGATTGAGAAGGACAAGCGCCAGGCCGCCGAAGATGCCGCGCGCAAGAAAAATCAGGCCGCATATAAACGCCTTGACGACAAGCTGAAGGCGCTCGGCATCTGAGCGCTGCTGATGATGCGCGCTGGATGGGCGCCGCGCTGGCGCTTGCCGAGCGCGGGCGGGGCCTGACCGCGCCCAACCCCAATGTCGGCTGCGTGATCGTGCAGGACGGCCGCGTCGTCGGGCGTGGCTGGACGCAGCCGGGCGGACGCCCGCATGCCGAAGCGATGGCGCTGGCAGAAGCGGGGGCGCGGGCGGCAGGCGCGACCGTCTATACCACGCTGGAACCCTGCGCGCATGTCTCGCCGCGCGGCCCGGCCTGTGCCGATTTGCTGACGGCGGCGGGCGTGGCGCGCGTGGTCGCGGCCCTGCGCGATCCCGATCCGCGCACCGATGGCGAAGGACTGGCGCGGCTGGCGGCGGCGGGAATCGTCGTGACGGCGGGGATTCGCGAAGCCGAAGCGCGGCGATCAATGGCCGGTTTCCTGACGCGGCGCGCGTTTGCCCGACCCTTCGTGACGCTGAAACTCGCCACCTCGCTCGACGGCGCCATCGCACGCGCCGATGGCGAGAGCCAGTGGATCACGGGCCCCGAGGCGCGCGCCCATGCCCATCTCGAACGCGCGCGGCACGAAGCGATTCTGGTCGGGCGAGGCACTTATCACGCGGACGCGCCGCGCCTCAATGTCCGGTTGCCGGGGCTGGAAGAGCGCAGCCCGAGGCGCGTCATCCTGACGACTCATCCCCAAGTCGTGGGCCCCCC
>JBOFDB010000122.1:0-4815 GCA_051646545.1 Sphingomonas sp. | reverse complement strand
GCGCGCCACGGCTCGTCGCCACGCCGGCCGCCAGCGCCTCCAGCACCGCGCGCAATTCGGGGTCGGCAATCGCGCGCAGACTGTCGCCGACCTCGGCCGATATCGGCTTCAGCGATGGCGGCGCCGCACGAGGGGCCGCGGGCGGGGTCGCCAGCGCGCCTTGCCGGAACGTTAGCCGGGCAATCGCCGGATAACCAAAAAAGTGATTGATCCGCTCGATCAATTCGGGCGCGACATGCTGCATCATTGGCCCATGCGCACCGCGCACGACCAGGCTCAGCGTGCCTTCCTCGCGCTTGCCACGCGGAAAGCGGATCGATTCGGGGCTGGACACCTCCGCAAAGCGCGGGCCGACAATCTCTGCCCAGCGGCTGACGATCGATTGCTGGACGAAGCCAAAGCGCCGAAACGCCGCGCCGCCGATATCGGGCAGCAAATCCGCCACCGCACGCGCCGGCCCGCCACGACGCTGATCGGGCGGGGGTGAGGCCTTGGACGGGGTGGGCAGGCGACTGCCGCTCTTGCTCATCATGCCCCCATGCCATAGCGACGCAGGCTTCGCCAAGGACCATCCGTGCCCGCCGCCGCTTTGCCTCCGCCGCTCACCGATCCCGCCGCCATCGCGCCCGCGCTGCTCGGCTGGTATGACCGGCATGCGCGGGACTTGCCGTGGCGCGCCAGGCCGGGCGAGCGCGCCGACCCCTATCGGGTGTGGATGTCCGAAATCATGCTGCAGCAGACGACGGTCGCCACCGTGCGGTCACGCTTTGTCGCCTTTGTGGCGCGCTGGCCGACGGTTGGCGATCTGGCGGGGGCGCCGGACGATGCGCTGATGGCCGCGTGGGCGGGCCTTGGCTATTATGCCCGCGCGCGCAATTTGCTGGCCTGCGCACGCGCTGTGGTGGCGCGGCACGGCGGCCGCTTCCCGGCAACCGAGGCTGACCTGCGCGCCCTGCCCGGCATTGGCGACTATACCGCCGCCGCGATCGCGGCGATTGCGTTTGGCGCGCGCGCGGTGGTGATCGACGGCAATGTCGCGCGCGTTGTGGCCCGGCTGTTCGCGCTCGCCGACCCATTGCCGACCGCGCGCGGCCAGCTTTACGCGCTGACCGACAGCATCACGCCCGCCGCGCGCGCGGGCGATTTTGCGCAGGCAATGATGGATCTGGGCGCGATGGTCTGCACCCCGCGCCGCCCCGGCTGCGCGCTTTGTCCGCTGCGCCCGCACTGCCGCGCCGCTGCCGCAGCCGCGCCCGATGCTTATCCGGTCAAGCGCGCCAAGCCCGCCAAGCCGCAGCGCTATGGCACCGCCTTCTGGCTGGAACATGACGGGCGCGTGCTGCTCGTCCGCCGCCCTGACCGGGGCCTGCTCGGCGGCATGCGCGCGCTGCCAACCGGGCCGTGGAGCGATGCGCCGCCCGGGCTTGCCCAAGCCCCTGTCGCTGCCGACGAGTGGCGGATGACCAACGGGGCGATCGACCATGTCTTCACCCATTTCCGGCTGCAACTCGCGCTTGCGATTGGGCAGGCGGAACGGCATTCACCCCCTGAAAGCGGCGAGTGGTGGCCGATTGCCGATATCGAGTCGGCGGGATTGCCCACCGTGTTCGCCAAAGTCGCCAGATTGAGGAGCAAGGGATGAGGCAGATGCGCGCAATGGCCATGACGGGAATCGCCGCGACGTTGCTTTCGGGAAGCGCGCTTGCCCGCCAGGCCGCCCCGGTGGCGCCCCCGCCCGCGCCGCCCCGGCCAGTCGCCGCGCCTGCACCAGCCGCGCCCAAGGCCCCGGTCTCCCGCGTCCTGCCGCGCACCAGCGCCCTCCTCAACGACTATGTCGCCGGCAAGCGCATTCCCGGCATTGCCGCCGCGATCGGCCGGGGCAGCCGCGTGACCTATCTGGGCGCGGGCGCGCTCGCCTATGACGCAGGCGCCGCACCCGCCAATGCCGACTCGCTGTGGCGCGTCTATTCGATGACGAAGCCGATCACCGCGATGGCGGCGATGATGTTGATCGAGGAAGGCAAGCTCAAGCTCGACGAGCCGATTTCGGATTTCTTCCCGGCCTTTGCCCATATGACGGTGCTGGACGACCCCGCCAAGGATTTGACCGCGCACCCCGCCCGCACCCTCATCACCGTGCGCGAGCTGATGACGCATACGGCGGGGCTTGGCTATACCATCGTCAGCAAGGGGCCGTTGCTCGATGCCTATAACAAGGCGGGAATCATTCCGTTTACCGCCGACCCCAAGACCGAAGCGCAAGTCCGCGCCGTGCGGCCGAAATCGCTGAGCGACTTTGCCGAACGCGTCGCGACGCTGCCGCTGATTGCCGAGCCCGGCACCAAATGGAGCTATTCGATCGGTCTCGACGTGCTGGGCGCGGTGATCGAAAAAGCCAGCGGCATGCCGTTCGACCGGTTTTTGCAGACGCGCCTGTTCGATCCGCTCAAGATGCGCTCGACCTATTTCACGGTGCCGCAGAGCGAGGCCAACAGGCTGGCAACGGGCTATTTCTTCTTGGGTAACCAGCCGGTGCCGATCGATCCCGCGGCCAGCTCCGCCTATCTCCAGCCGCCCAGCTTTCCTTATGGCGGCGCGGGTCTCGTCATGTCGGCGCGCGATTATGACCGGTTCCTCCACATGCTCGACAATGGCGGCACGCTTGACGGTGTCCGGGTGATGAAGCCCGAAACGGTCAAGCTGGCGCTGTCAAACCTGCTGCCTGCCGGCGTCACTTATGGCGGCGCGGTGTCCAACACCGGCGGCGCGCAAGACCCCGATCAGGGATTTGGCGCGGGCGGATCGGTCTATCTGCGCGACATGCCCAACGGGGTGAGCAAGGGCAGCTATAGCTGGGGCGGCGCGGCGGGCACGATTTTCTGGCTCGACCCCGTCAAGCATATCCGCGCGACGGTGATGGTGAATTACCTGCCCGCCGACCGGGTGCCGCTGCGCCAGGAGGCGACCGCCGCGATCTACGCTGATTTCGGGCATTAAGACCGCGATGCTGGTGCCGGGCTTTACGGGCGGCACGCTCGACCGTGCCGACCACCTCCGCCATGATGCCGAGGCGCTGGCGGCAGCCACGGGCGATTGGCGCGCCAAGCTGCTCAGGCTCGACGCCACGCTCAACCCCGCAATGACGGCGGACGGTCGGCTCGAATGGACCAGCCTGGCCGACGCGCCGGACGCGGCCGAACTGATCCTGCTCGGGCTCGACAATGGCAAGCCGCATTTCGCCGCTTATGCCCCCGGCATGCGCGCGGCGGGCGGGCGGCCGCTCGCCTTGTTCGCGATGATGGACCGGCTGCAGCCCGGCGAGGCCGCGACCTATGCGGCGGCGCGCAGCCTGGTTGACTGGCACAGCCGCCACGGCTTTTGCGCCAATTGCGGCCAGCCGACCGCGATGTTTCGCGCCGGTTGGGGGCGGCATTGCGGCAGCTGCGGCACCGAGCATTTCCCGCGTGTCGACCCCGTCGTCATCATGATTGCCGAACATCAGGGGCGCGCGCTGCTCGGTCGCCAGCCGGCTTGGCCCGCCGGGCGCTATTCGGCGCTTGCCGGATTTCTGGAGCCCGGTGAGTCGATTGAGGAAGCGGTGGCGCGCGAATTGTTCGAGGAAGCCGGCGTTCGCGTGCGCGACATTCGCTATGTCGCCAGCCAGCCCTGGCCCTTCCCCAGCTCGCTGATGATTGCGTGCGTTGGCCAGGCCGATGACGACAGGATCACGCTCGACACCCATGAGCTTGAGGATGCGATGTGGGTCGAGCGCGACATTGTCCGCGCGGTGCTGGCAGGGGAAGCCGGTCCGTTCCAGCCACCCCCGCCCTTTGCGATTGCCCACACGCTGCTGACGGCATGGGCGGCGGCGTAGAGCGGCTCACGCTAAGCCACAAAGGCGCAAGATTGAGGAAGGCTGTGGCGTGACCCTCGCGACCGGGCGCGCGCAACCATGCACGAACAAGCATCGCCGCGCAGCGGTTTTCCGTTAGACAGGCCCTTCGCGCCCTATGGCCTGACCTCGTCTGCTTGGTGCCTTGGTGGCTTTGTGTGAGCCTATCCTATTTGCGTCCGCGCGCCTGCGGATACGTCCCCAGCAGCCGCATCCATTTGGCGTGAAACCCCAGCTCTTCGAGCGCGCGGTCGACGGCAGGCTCACCGGGCCGGCCGACAATATCGGCATAGAATTCAGTCGCCGAAAAACTGCCGCCTTTTTGATAGCTTTCGAGCTTGGTCATGTTGACGCCGTTGGTCGCAAAGCCGCCCAGCGCCTTGTACAGCGCGGCAGGCACGTTCTTCACCTCAAAGATCAGCGTCGTCATGAACGGCCCCGCCCCCGCCACGGGCCGCCCGCCGCGCGCCAGCATGACGAAGCGCGTCGTATTGTGATCGGCATCGGCGATGTCGGTTTCAATGAGCTTGAGGCCATAGATGGCGGCGGCGCCGGGCGGGGCGAGCGCCGCTACGCTCGCCTCGCCGCGTTCCGCCACCAGCGCCGCCGCGCCGGCCGTGTCGGGATAGCTTTCGGGCATGATGCCGCGCTCCCGCAGCCACAATCGGCACTGGCCCAGCGCTTGCGGGTGGCTGACTGCGTCGCGCACTTCGTCGAGCGAGCCCAGCCCCATCAGCGCATAGCTGATCGGCAGAAAATGCTCGCCAGTGATGACCAGCCCCGATTCGGGCAACAGGAAATGGATGTCGGCAACGCGCCCGTACAACGAGTTTTCGATGGGGATGATGGCGCAATCGGCGCGCCCTTCGCGCACGGCGTCGATCGCGTCAGCAAAGCTGAAACAGGGGAGCGGCAGGCAATCC
>JBOFDB010000145.1:0-10054 GCA_051646545.1 Sphingomonas sp. | reverse complement strand
CCAGCGATCGGCAAGGATGGTGCGATAATCGCGCCGGTGAAGCGCGATATCGCGCGCCAGCGTCTCTGGCGCGGGGACGCCGAAATCGGCGTTGAATTCGGCAAGTCGGGCGGCGGCGCGCTCATCATCGGGATTGGAGGCCAGCGCCGCCTCGGTATCGCTCATCATGCTCGCCAGCGAGACATAGCTTACCGTCTGCACTGACAGCAGCACCATCGCGATGACCAGCTTCGCCCGGTTGGGCAGTCGCCGCAGCAGAAAGGCGAGGCTGCCGATCAAGGCATAATGGTGGAGGATATCCCCCCACCAGACCAGCCACAGATGCGCCAGCCCCAGCACGAGCAGCCAGAACATCCGCGCATAATGGACGCGCCCGGCATTCTCGCCATTCGCCTCGGCGCGGTCGGCGATGAGCAGGATCGACGCGCCGAACAGAAAGCTGAACAGCCCGCGCATCTTGCCATCGACGAGCACGAAATTGACGGCCCATACCGCCAGATTGACCCCGCTATCGCCGCCCCAGGCGCGCGGATTGTCATAAGCGGCAGGCGGCATGGCGAATGCCGCGATGTTCATCAGCAAAATGCCGCACACCGCGACGCCGCGCACGACGTCGATCGTGGCGATGCGGCCGGTGGCGACGCTCACAGCCAGGTGGTGATCTGCTCGAGCGGCTTTTTGCGCAGGGCGTGGAGCGGCACCGTCGCGTCGGGCGCGGCATGGCCCGCGACGACGATCATCACCGGCTTCTCGCTCGCGGGGCGACCGCAGACGCGATTGAGGAACTGCATCGGGTTGGGGGTATGCGTCAGCGTCGCGACATTGGCGGCATGCAGCGCGGCAAGCAGAAAGCCGGTCGCGATGCCGACGCTCTCGTTGATGTAGTAATTCTGCTTGTCATCGCCCGGATCGATGCCGCCGCGCCGCTGCGCGAAGACCAGAATCAGCCAGGGCGCGACCTCGAGATAGCTTTTGTCGGCATCGGTGCCGAGCGGGGCGAGCGCGTCGAGCCATTCGGGGCTCGCCTTGCCGGCATAGAAAGCGCGCTCCTCGATTTCGGCGGCCTCGCGAATCTGCGCCTTGATCGCGGGATCGGCGATGGCGACGAAATGCCAGGGCTGGTGATTGGCCCCCGACGGCGCCGTGCCCGCCGCCTCGATCGCCGCCGCGATGACGGCACGAGGGACAGGCGCATCGCTGAAATAGCGGCAGGTGCGCCGCTGACGGAGTTGATCGCGAAAGGCGGCGGTGCGGGCGATGCGCTCGTCATCGGTAAGCGCGGGCAGGCCGGGCCAGGGCTGGGCGGGGTGATCTAGCATGGCGCGATCTTGGCACAGTTTATGGGGGCAGGGACAGGCCAATCGCGGTGCGCTTGCAGGTGAATTGGGGGCGGTGGGGCGAGGCGCGTGTGGGCGAATGTTCCCTAATGTTCGCAGTGAATATGGGCTTTGGAATGACGCCCCTTCGGGCAAGCGTTCGGCAAAATGGGCTCGTTTGCACGCTTGCAGCGATTAGAGAAGTCGGCCGTTCCCATGAGTGGCGCGAAGGATATCATGGCGCACAGCTGTAGGACAGGAAGCGCCCCCGGTAGTAGTCATCCTCCTCTTCGTCGCCCCGTGCTTGACACGGGGCTTGGCTAATCTGCCCCCGGTCTCGCGCCGAACCATCGCTCCCAAAGGTCCTCCCAATCGGGATTGTCTGCCTCGATCAGCGCAAACTTCCACTCGCGTCGCCATTTCTTGACGAGCTTTTCCCGGGCGATTGCCTGCGTGATATCGTCATGACGTTCGAGATAGACCAGCCGGGTCTTTCCGAAGTCGGCGACATGGCCCGAGCCCGTCCCCTCGCGGTGCCGGTGGACACGGGCCAGCGCATCTGCCGTTACGCCGACATACATGCCGCCGCGATAGCGGTTTGCCATGATGTAGACCCAGCCACCCTTTTCCATTGGCCGATTATCGTCGCGGCGGCGGCAGAAGAAAAGCCAAGCCCCGTGTCAAGCACGGGGCGACGGTGAAAGTGATTGTCGGCTGCCCACCCCATAGCTGTCGGTGAGCGCGACAAGCGCGCAGTCTGCTACCCCATCAACCCCACAAAGAACCCCTCATGCGCCGCGCGCAGGTCGCTCAGCGTGACGACATGGTCGTCGTCGGGGAGTTCGAAGATCAGGCGGTCGAGGATGGTGCGGCCGATGCGTTGCACTTCGATGCCTGCCTTGTCGGCGGCCATCAGCGTGTCCATCAGGTGCGCGTCGGCGACGGTGGCGACGTAGAGGCCCTGATCCTCGCCGAACAGTGCGCATGCCGTCCCGCATGGCAGCGGCGCATTGAGCATCGCACCGATATTGCCGGCGAGTGCCATTTCGGCGACCGCGACCGCGACGCCGCCGTCCGACACGTCATGCACCGCGGTCAGCCAGCCATCGTTGATCGCGCGGCGGATGAAGGCGCCGTTGCGGCGCTCGGCCTCCAGATCGACGGGCGGGGGCGGGCCGTCCTCACGCCCGTGCAGTTCGCGCAGCCACAGTGACTGGCCGAGATGGCCCATCCGCGTGCCGATCAGCAGGATGACGTCGCCGGTGCCCTTGAACGCGATCGTCGCGGCCTTGCGCCAGTCCTTGATCAGGCCGACGCCGCCGATCGCCGGGGTGGGGAGGATCGCCGAGCCGCCGCCCGTTGCCTTGCTCTCATTGTAGAGCGACACGTTGCCGCTGACGATCGGGAAATCGAGCGCGCGGCACGCCGCCGCCATCCCCTCGATACACCCGACGAATTGGCCCATGATTTCGGGCCGCTGCGGGTTGGCGAAGTTCATGCAGTCGGTGGTGGCGAGGGGCGTCGCGCCGACGGCGGAGATGTTGCGATAGGCCTCGGCAATCGCCTGCTTGCCGCCCTCGACCGGGTCGGCATAGCAATAGCGGGGGGTGCAATCGGTGGTGATGGCGAGCGCCTTGTCGGTGCCATGGACGCGGACGAGCGCGGCGTCGCCGCCGGGCGGCTGGATGGTGTCACCGCCGACTTTCTGGTCATATTGCTCCCAGATCCAGCGGCGGCTGGCGAGATCGGGGCTGGCCATCAGCTTGAGAAGATCGCCGGCGATGTCGGTGCATTCGGGCGCGTCGGTGAGCGGCGGGCGCGTGGGGGTGGGCACCCAGGGCCGGTCATAGACGGGCGCGTCGTCGGCGAGCGGGGCAAGCGGGATATCGGCGACCGTCTCGCCGTGGTGGATCAGCACCATGCGGCCCCCAGAATCGTCGGCTTCGGTGACTTCGCCGATCACCGCGAAATCGAGTTCCCATTTGCGGAAGATCGCCTCGGCCTCGGCCTCGCGGCCGGGCTTCAAGACCATCAGCATGCGCTCCTGCGATTCTGACAGCATCATCTCATAGGCGGTCATGCCGGTTTCGCGCTGCGGCACCTTGTCCATGTCGAGCCGGATGCCGACGCCGCCTTTGGACGCCATTTCGACGCTGGAGCTGGTCAGCCCCGCCGCGCCCATGTCCTGAATGGCGACGATCGCGTCGCTGGCCATCAGCTCCAGGCACGCTTCAATCAGCAGCTTTTCGGTGAAGGGATCGCCGACCTGCACCGTCGGGCGCTTTTCCTCGGCATCCTCGCCGAAATCGGCGCTCGCCATCGTCGCGCCGTGGATGCCGTCGCGCCCGGTCTTGGAGCCGACATAGACGATCGGATTGCCGACGCCTGACGCTGCCGAATAGAAGATCTTGTCGACGTCCGCGATGCCCACCGTCATCGCGTTGACGAGGATATTGCCGTCATAGGCGGGGTGGAAATTCACCTCGCCGCCCACCGTCGGCACGCCGACGCAATTGCCATAGCCGCCAATGCCGTGGACGACGCCCGCGATCAGGTGGCGCATCTTGGGGTGATCGGGACGGCCAAAGCGCAGCGCGTTCATGTTGGCGACGGGCCGCGCGCCCATGGTGAACACGTCGCGCAAAATGCCGCCGACGCCCGTCGCCGCGCCCTGATAGGGCTCGATATAGCTTGGGTGGTTGTGGCTCTCCATCTTGAAGATGGCGGCCTGCCCGTCGCCGATATCGATCACGCCGGCATTCTCGCCGGGGCCGCAAATGACTTGCGGGCCCGTCGTGGGCAGCTTTTTCAGGTGGATGCGGCTCGACTTATACGAGCAATGCTCGGACCACATCACCGAGAAGATGCCGAGTTCGGTCAGGTTCGGCGCGCGGCCGAGCGCGTTCAGGACGCGGGCATATTCCTCTTCGGACAGCCCGTGCTGGGCAACGACTTCCGGTGTGATCTCGCTCATGCCCGCGGGCTTTAGCGGGGTGGGGAGCGGGGGGCTAGGGCTGTGTTGCTGATCCCCCATCCTCCCCCGCCAGGGGGAGGTGGCGCCGCAGGCGACGGAGGGGGAGGAGGTAATGAGGTGGCGGCCGTGTCCTCCCCCTCCGTCACGCGTGCCGCGTGCCACCTCCCCCTAGCGGGGGAGGATCATGGTGCAGCCAGGTAGCGATTTTCGTCCCCGTCCACGCCCCAGCGAGCTGAGCCGCAATAAACGCCGGCGCATCAGCGGGGCGGATGCCCGAAAAACTGTCCGTCAGCGCGCGGGCGAGGGTGATCGCGGGGTTGGCGAAGCTGGTGGAGGACGTGAACCAATAGCCCGCCACGATCCACAAGGCGACGAGCGCGGGGACGGCGTGCGGGCGTGTGCGGCTACCAAGCACGATCGTGAACAACAGGCCGAAGGTGGCGGCGAATTCACCGATCCACTGGCCGGTGCCGCCGCGTGCCTTCACGCCCAGCTCAAATAATGGCTGTTCGAACATGCCGTGCGCCAGCAACACGCCACCCACGCCGCCGACCAGCTGCGCGGCGATGAAGGGCAACCACTCGCGGCGTGCGCCCAGCATCAGCGTCACCGCCGGATTGAAGTGCGCCCCCGATATCGGCCCGAGCAGCAAGATCAGCACGTAGAGCACCGCGCCTGTCGCCGCCGTATTGCCGATCAGCGCGACGGCGACATTGCCGCCCGCCAGCCGCTCGGCCATGATGCCCGAGCCGATGACGGTCGCGAACAGGATGAGCGAGCCCAGCGCTTCAGCGGCCAGGCGCCGCGATTGATCCGCGCTCACAGGATTTCGTGCACGGTTTCGGGCGGACGGCACAGCCGCACGCCCTTGGCGGTTTCGACCAGCGGGCGCTGGATGAGGATGGGGTGCGTCATCATCGCGTCGAGGATCGTCGCCTCGTCGGCGTCGCTCAGGCCCAGTTCCTCGACCAACTCGGCAGCGGGGGAGTTGTGGGTGCGCATCCCCTGGCGGTGCGTCAGTCCCGCATCGCGGTGGAGCTGGATCAGCTTGTCGCGCGTCGGCGGGTGCTTGAGATATTCGATCACCTCAAGCTCGATCCCCGGCGTTTCCTCAAGAATCGCGAGCGTGCCGCGCGAGGTTTTGCAGGCGGGGTTGTGCCAGATCGTTGCTTTCATGCTGCCTCCTCTGCTTGCGCCGGGCAGGCGACGCCCTCGCAGCAATTCTCCGTAAGATAGGCGACCAGCGCGTTCATTGCGCCGAAATCGGCCGAATAAATGATTGATCGTCCCGCACGGATGCGTGTCACCAGGTGCGCGCGCTCGAGCTGCGCCAGATGGAACGACAGCGAAGAAGGCGTGATCGCAAGCCGTGAGGCGATGTCGCCCGCGGCAAGACCAACCGGCCCCGACTGCACCAACACGCGAAAAATGGCGAGACGGTGAGGCTGAGCCAAGGCGCCGAGCGCGCGAACGATTGAGTCGGGTGAGGTCATTTCGATATTTCAATTAATATCGAAATGATCGGTAATCAATACGTGGTCGTACCTAATTTCGCCGTCCGATTGGCGGCCACCCACCAGGCCAGCCCTGCCAGCAGCGTATAGGCGAACAGGCCGAGCAAGCCTGTCGACACGGGCACCGGATCAATGATGGTGTCGGGCTGGGGGGCGAACCAATTGAACGCCTGCAACCCGGCCATGGCGATGCCCAGCGCCCAGACTGCCCCGCGCGATCGACGGCTCGTCGCGCGGGTGCGGCGCAGATACCAGGCAAAGCCGCCAAAGGCGAAGAACAGTTCAAGCGGCATTTCGATCAGCGGATGGTTCCACAGCCCCAGCCCGAATTTGGGCGGGCTTCCCCAAAGCGTCAGATCGGGGGCGTGGACGATGAGGTCGATCACCCAATGCGACAACACGATGATCGCGCCGATCAGCGCCGTCTCACGGTCGCGCCAGACATACCACAAGACGCCGGCAAATCCCGCCGCCCACAGCAGCGCGCCGACCAAGCTGTGGGTATAGGGCATGGAATAGAGGTCCATCGGGTTCATCGCGGTGGTGCCCGGCACCAGCCGCAAATGCTCGATCCCCAGGATCGTCAGCGCGAAAAAGCCGAAATCGATCAGCTGGGCGGCGACGAACAGCCAGGCGAGCCGTGGCGCGCGCGGGCGCGTCGCGACGATGAACGCCGGTCCGTAATGGCCGATAAACATCAGTGCGCCGCCACTGCCGATGGGGCCGCGACTGGCACCGCTTTCAACTCGATAAAGCGATAGACATCGGCCGCGCTTTCATCGGCGCGCTCCTCCATCGGCGCATGGCCGGTCTTGGGATAGATGATCAGCTGGCTGCCGGGAATGTTGGCGGCAAAGAAATGCGCGCTGCTGACCGGGATCAGCCGGTCATTTTCGCCCCACAGGATCAGCGTCGGCGCCTTGATGGTCTTGAGCCGTTCGGGCGTGGCATGGACTTCCGGGCCGCCAAAGCGATCAATCGTCGCCTGGCGATTGCCGGGATAGCGCAGCAATTCCCAATAGCGGTCGACCATCGCGGGGGTGACGAGCGATTGGTTGTAGAAAGCATCGCTCACCGTCCGCGCGATCAAGTGACGGGGGGTGATATAGGCGACGAGATTGCGCAGCACCGGCGTCCGCGCGATTTTAAAAGCGAGCGGCACGTCGCGATTGGGGTTGGGCTGCCCCGCGGCATCGACCAGCACAAGGCCAGCGAGATGCTCAGGGTACATCAGCGCATAGGTCCAGGCGACGCCGCCGCCCATCGAATTGCCCGCCAGGATGACATGGTCGACGCCCAGTTTGGCGCGGACCTTTTCCACCACATCGGCAAAGGCGGCATAGCTGTAATCGCGCGCCGGGCTGGGGCCGGTCAGGCCATGGCCGGGAAGATCAAAGCGGATGATGCGATAGCGCGCGCCCAGCCGTGTGGCCCAGGGTTCCCAGGTGTGCAGCGACGAATTGGAACCGTGGACGAGCAGCAGCACCGGCGCGTCGCGCGGGCCGGTATCGCGCAAATGAACGGTCAGCCCGCCGCCCAGATCAACGAATTGCGAAGGTGGCCCGCCATATTTGGCGCGCATCGCCGCCGCGTCGGTGTCAGGGGTCTGGAAATACAGAAACGCGCCGCCCAGCGCGACGATGATGATCAGCAGCAACGTGCCGAGTATTTTGCGCATCGACTCCCCCCTCCATAATCGCGTCATGCCAGCGCAAGCTGGCATCGCTGGCGATGATACCCCCTTTTCGCCAGCGGCCCCAGCTTTCGCTGGGGCGACGAAGCCGGTCAATCCCCCTGCTTCGCCAGCCACGCCTCCAGCCATTTGATCGTATAATCGCCCTTTTGGAAATCGGGATCGTCGAGCAATGCCTGGTGGAGGGGAATCGTCGTCTTCATCCCCTCAATCACATATTCCTCCAGCGCGCGCCGCAGGCGGCGGAGCGCGCCGTCGCGGCTATGGCCCCAGACGATCAGCTTGGCGATCATCGAGTCGTAATAAGGCGGCACCTTGTATCCGTCATACAGCCCCGAATCGACGCGGACGTTGAGCCCGCCGGGCGCGTGATACGCCTTCACCTGGCCTGGCGAGGGCGCGAAGGTGCGCCAATCCTCGGCATTGATGCGGCATTCAATCGCATGGCCGCGAAACTCGACATCTTCCTGACGCAGCGTCAGCGGATGGCCCTCGGCAATGCGGATCTGCTCGCGCACCAGGTCAAGGCCGGTGATCGCCTCGGTCACCGGATGCTCGACCTGGAGGCGGGTGTTCATCTCGATGAAGTAGAACTCACCGTCTTCCCACAGGAATTCGATCGTGCCGGCCCCGCGATAGCCCATCTCCGCCATCGCCTTGGCGACGATGCCGCCTATGCGGTCGCGCTCTTGCGCCGACAGGACGGGGGAGGGGGCTTCCTCGAGCACCTTCTGGTGGCGGCGCTGCAGCGAGCAGTCGCGTTCGCCCAAATGGATGGCATTGCCATTGCCATCGCCGAACACCTGGAATTCGATGTGGCGCGGGTTGCCGAGATATTTCTCCATATAGACGGTCGCGTCACCGAACGCCGCCTTGGCCTCGCTGCCCGCCTGCGCCATCAGGCTTTCGAGCTGATCCTCGCCCGGCACGACTTTCATGCCGCGCCCGCCGCCCCCCGACGCGGCCTTGATGAGCACCGGATAGCCAATCTCGCGCGCCAGTTGCTTGGCGTCGGCGATATCGCTGATCGCGCCGGCCGAGCCCGGCACCAGCGGCAGGCCCAGCGCGCCGGCGGTGCGTTTCGCTTCCACCTTGTCGCCCATCACGCGGATATGCTCGGGCTTGGGGCCGACGAAGATCAGGTTATGCGCCTCGACAATCTCGGCGAACTTGGCGTTTTCGCTCAAGAACCCATAGCCGGGGTGGATCGCGTCAGCGCCTGACACTTCTGCGGCGGAAATGATGTTGGGGATGTTGAGATAGCTGTCGGTCGCGGCCGGCGGCCCGATGCAGATCGCCTGATCGGCAAGCCGCACATGCATGGCATCGGCATCAGCGGTCGAATGCACCGCCACTGTCTGGATGCCCATTTCGTGGCAGGCGCGATGGATACGCAGCGCGATCTCGCCGCGATTGGCGATCAGCAGTTTCTTGATTTCAGGCATGCTTGTCTTTCAAGACCTTGCGGCCGTTCGCCCTGAGCTGGTCGAAGGGTGGTTCTTCTTCGGGAGCGCAGGAAGGAAGAGCGGTGCGTCGACAAAATCAGCACGAACGGCTGGGGAGAGCATCACTCGATGACGACCAAGGGCTGGTCGAATTCGACCGGCTGGCCATTGTCGATGAGCAGCGCTTTCACGATACCGGCAGTGGGGGCGGTGATGGGGTTCATCACTTTCATCGCCTCGATGATCAGCAGCGTGTCGCCCGCCTTCACGGTTTCACCCACCGAAACAAAGGGCTTGGCGCCGGGCTCAGGCGTCAGATAGGCTGTGCCTACCATCGGCGACTTGATGGCATTGGCGTGGCTGGCGGCAGGCGCGGCTGCCTCGGCCAGCGGCGCGGCCAGGGCGGGTGCGGCAGCAACCGGGGGCATAGCGGGGGCAGCCACCGCCGCGACCGCCTGCGTCACCACTTCGCGCGCCACCCGAATCCGGCGCTCGCCGTCTTCAACCTCGATTTCGGTCAGCTTGGTCACGTCGAGCAATTCGGCAAGCTGGCGCACGAGATCGATATCGACCCGCATCGCGCCATTGTCGGTAGGTTCTGCCATAATGGTTATTTCATCCCTGTTTCATCGGCCGCATGTCAGAACCGCGCCGCCGCTTCAAGCGCCAGCATATAGGAAAGCGCGCCAAACCCCGCGATCGTTCCCTTGGCGGCACGCCCGACAAAGCTTTGATGACGAAATGATTCGCGGGCGTGCGGATTGGACAGATGCACCTCAATCACCGGCGTGGTGATCGCCTTCACCGCGTCGTGAAGCGCGATCGAGCTGTGGGTATAGCCGCCGGGATTGAGGATGACGGCCTTTGCCGCCATCGCTTGCGCTTCGTGCAGCCAATCGATCAGATGCCCTTCATGATTGGACTGGCGCAAATCGATCGCCAGCCCCAGCACCCGCGCCCGATCTTCCAGCATGGCGGCGATGTCGTCGAGCGTTTCATGCCCATAGATTTCCGGCTCGCGCAGGCCCAGCAGATTGAGGTTGGGGCCGTTCAAGACATAGATTGATTGAGTCACATGGCTTTCCGGTTGAAGGCGTTCGCTATGCCCCCCT
>JBOFDB010000250.1:0-1385 GCA_051646545.1 Sphingomonas sp. | reverse complement strand
GCGCCAGTTCCGGACAGCAAGCTCGTCAGGCTGGCCGAGGAAGCAGCGCTCGAGCAGAGCGCGGAATTGCTGGGTCATGGATACCGGTCGGCACTTTTCGCCCGGGCATTGGCGCATATCGACCAGCGACCGGCCGATCCCGAGCTGCTCCATGTCTGCGGGCTGCTGCATGATGTCGGATTGATGAAGGCGGTGGCGGGGGAAGACTTTACCTTGCGCAGCGCCGCTGTGGCGCGCCAATGCGCCTGCGATGCCCAACAGGCCGATACGGTGGGGGATCAAATCGCTGATGCGCTGATCGTCCATGCCACGATTGGCGTCACGCCAGCAAAGGATGGCGTGCTCGGCGCCTATACCCAATATGGCGCCATGGTCGATTTGACCGGGCTAAGATTGGCGCATTTGCCCAAGGCTTTTGTCGTCGAGGTGTTGAGCGCGCATCCGCGCGGCGCCTTTAAGGCCGAAATCTTGCGCCGTCTGGACCAGGAAGCGCGCGCTGTGCCAGGCGGCCGGTTTGCCTTTGCCCGCCAGGTGGGATTTGGCGCCGCCATCCGCGCGGCGCCCTTTGCTTCCTGATGGGCGCGATCAACCCCCTAAGCCACCTGCGCCAATATTCGGCGGGCGGCGATGAGGTGGGGGGCATCGATCATCTTGCCGTCTAGGCTCAGAGCGCCGGCGCCGGGATTGGCGTCAAACAGTGCAACCACGCGCCGGGCATGGGCGATTTCGGCATCGCTCGGCGCAAAGGCGGCATTGATGACCGGTACTTGCGTCGGGTGGATCGCCATCATGCCCGAAAAGCCATCGCGTCGCCCGCGCGCGGCATAGGCGGCGAGGCCATCAAGATCGCGGTAATCGGGATAGACCGTCTCGATCGCTGGCACCCCGGCGGTATGCGCGCCAAACAGCGTCAGCGCGCGCGCGACCTCATAAGGCGGTGTATACCGGCCGTCGGGTTCGCGCGACGTGCTGGCGCCGATGGCGGCGGGCAGATCTTCTGCCCCCCAGGTCAAGCCGCATAGCCGATCGGTCACGCCGCCATAGCTGCCCAGGTCAAAGATCGCCGCCGGCGTTTCGGTTGCGATCGGCAGAATGCGGGTATCGCCCGTGAGCATGGCGTCGAGCGCACGCAGCGAGGCAGCGCCTTCCGCCTTGGGCAGCACGATGCCATCGGGTCGGGCGGGCAATATAGCGGCAAGATCATCGGCGATCATGCCGCTGTCGAGGGGGTTGACGCGGACGAACAGCGCCACGGCGCGGTCCCCTGCCAGAAAATCGGCGACGCTGTGCCGCGCAGCCGATTTGGCACTGGCCGCCACGGCGTCCTCAAGGTCGAGGATCAGCGCGTCCGCGCCCGATGCCGCCGCTTTCGCCATCCGCTCGGG
>JBOFDB010000251.1:0-1211 GCA_051646545.1 Sphingomonas sp. | reverse complement strand
CCAGGCCGATGCGAGCGACCGGCCCAAAATCGCCGTCGCGCCGGTGCCGATCGAGGGCATTGGCGAAGCGATCAACGACCGGCTGCGCCGCGCCGCCTATCGGGAATAGTGGCTTATGCGTCGTCCCGGCGCAAGCTGGGTTCGCCGGCGATGGCACGGCCTGCCTTCAAGCGGCCCCAGCTTTCGCTGGGGCGACGGTCAGGTGGATGGCTGGTGGGTCCGCCGGGATTCGAACCCGGGACCTCTCGATTAAAAGTCGCTTGCTCTACCGACTGAGCTACGGACCCACGCGCGGTGCGCCCCTTGGCACGATATCGTCCGCTACGCAATCAGCCTTGCAGGCGGTAGGCAAGTTGCCTGACGGTGAGGCCGGTGAGCGGGTCACGCCAGCCAGGCGCGACGTCGGCAAGCGGACGCAGCACAAATGCGCGATCACGGAAAGCCGGATGCGGCACGGTCAGGCCCGGGCTTGACCATGCGCCGCCCGACCAAAGGATGATGTCGATGTCGATCACCCGCGCGCCCCATGGTCGACCGGCGCGGCGGCCGAAGTGACGCTCAATGGCTTTGGCGCGACCGAGCAGCGCATCGGGCGTTTCGTCGCTGGCGATGATCGCCACCGCGTTGATGAAGCGGCGCGATGACGGGCCAACCGGCGCGGTTTCGATCAGCCGTGAAACCGCCTTCACGCCCCCCAGCGCGTCCAGTGCCGCCCTCACTTCATCAGCGGGGCGGCCATGTCGCCCACGCCGGTTTGATCCCAGCGCAATGGCATAAAGCAGGCGTTGGCTTGGCATTGGCATGGTGCAGCGCCTATCGCCCCTGCATGACCTTGCCAACGCCTGCCGACCACTCCCCGCTTCCCCAAGGCGAGCCGCCGCGCGATTGCCCGCGCTGCCCGCGCCTCGTCGCCTTTCGCGACGCGCTTCGCGTCGAGCTGCCCGATTGGTGGAACGCACCCGTCCCCGCGTTCGGCGATCCCGATGCCTGGCTTGCCATTATCGGCCTTGCGCCCGGTAAGCACGGCGCCAACCGCACGGGCAGGCCCTTTACCGGCGATTATGCGGGCGAGCTGCTGTTTGCGACGCTCGGCAAATTCGGCCTGGCCACCGGCCGCTATGACGCGCGCGCCGATGACGGCATGACGCTAAAGGGCGCGGTCATCGTCAACGCGGTCAAGTGCCTGCCGCCAGAAAACAAGCCGACCCCCG
>JBOFDB010000232.1:0-1017 GCA_051646545.1 Sphingomonas sp. | reverse complement strand
GGGCGTGCCCGAGCGCCCGCGGCCGCGCACGACCGAGGATTACCTGCGCGAGCGCGACAAGAAGTGACTTACTTCGCCGTCGCGCGCTTGAGGAAATCCATCAGCGCCTTGCGATCATCGGCCGAGCCGATGCGCTGCTCCGGCATCTTGGTGCCGGGCGTGTAGGCGTTGGGACCGACGTCGAATAATTGCGACACTGTTTCAGGGGTCCACACGATGCTCATCCTGGTCAGCGCCTCGGAGAAACGGTAGCCCGGCAGCGAGGCGATCTTGCGCCCGAAGATGCCCTCCAGCGTCGGCCCCGCGCGCGGACCATCCTTGTCCGACAGCGTGTGGCAGGCGATGCAGGCACGAAACACTTCCGCGCCGTGATCGCCGGCATAGGCGGCAAGCGGATCGCCCGGCGCGCCCGGCTGCGGCGCACCGACAGGATTGCCGGTCTGCGCGCTCCAGCGCCGGACCGTGGCATCGGCGCCTCCGGTTAGCAGCGTCGCACCATCGGGCATGAACGCAACGGACCACACCGGAAGCCCCGGCCCCACCAACGCACTGACGATGCTGCGCGTCCTGCGATCGATCAGGTTGACCGTACCTCCAATGCCGCCCGCGGCCACGCGCGCGCCGTCGGGGGAAATCGCCAGCGCAATGATCGGCGTCATGCCGGCCTGCAATTCGCTGACATGCTTGCCATCGGCCGAAAGGAACCGCAGCTTGCCGTCCGCCCCGCCGGTGACGATTTCGCCATCGGGTGCGACCGCGACCGCGTTGAGCGGCGCCGGCAGGGTGATAATTTCGGCCGGCCCGTCCGGCAGCGGCCAGATGCGGGCCGTCAGATCATAGCCGACGCTGACGAGCGACTTGCCGTCGGGCGCAAACGCCACCCCGTTGACATTTTGCGTATGTCCTTCCAGCACGCGCGGCGCGCCGCCGCCGAGCGGCCACAGCCGCGCCGTGCCGTCCCAGGCCGCGGACGCCAGCGTTGCGCCGTCGGGCGAGAGCGCAAGCGCAACGATCGGC
>JBOFDB010000408.1:0-2255 GCA_051646545.1 Sphingomonas sp. | reverse complement strand
TGGGGTCGTTGAGCGCGCGCGGGGCATTGGCGGCGCTGGCGACGATCTGATCGCCAAGCATCACCACCGCGCCAACCGGCACTTCGCCGTTGCGCGCGGCGGCATGCGCGGCATCGAGCGCGTGGCGCATGGGGCGGGGCAGGGGAAACATCACCGCCGATTATGGCGGGGGCGGCGCCCGCCCGCCAGCGCAATCACTCCTGGTTTTTGGGGGCGTCGGGATGCGCTGCGGTTTCGGTGGTTGTGGTCCCGGCGGGTTTGGCGACCTTGATGGTCGGCACGACGACCCTGGTGTCTTTCAGCGATACCGTTGGCAGCTTTACCGTTTTTTCCTCCGCCCCCACAGAGACGTTCGACACCTCGGTCTTGAAGGCCGGTGCCTGCCCGCCCTTGCCATTGGCGTCGGGCAGTCGTGCCTCGCGGGTTTGCTGGACATGGATCAGGCCCAGCGATATCGCCCCGACAAGCAGCAGGGCGGCGACGCCGAACGCCGCAAGGATAGCACGCATCGTTATTCTCCCGTTCCAGTTGTCGCGGGCGTAACGCTGTGGGGCGGGAAATGGTTTCACCGGTTGACGGCGCGCTCACGACCCGCTATCGGCGCGGCCTTTCCGGGCAACCGTAGATCAGGATTTACCGACGATGTCGCGCATTTGCGAGCTGACCGGCAAGGGTCGGCAGGTGGGGCACAATGTTTCCCACGCCAATAACAAGACCAAGCGCACCTTTCTGCCCAACCTGCAGAATGTGACGCTGATTTCGGATGCGCTGGGCAAGAGCGTCAAGCTGCGCGTGTCGACGCACGGCCTGCGTTCGGTCGAGCATGTCGGTGGTCTCGACAATTGGCTGCTCAAGACGAGCGACGAAGAGCTGTCGCTGCGCGCCCGTCGCCTGAAGCGTGACATCCGCAAAAAGGCGAAGGCTGCGGCCTGATCTGCCGATGGCCTGATCGGCTGACTGTCGCTTTATGCTGAAATATGGGGTCTCCCCGGCCTTGTGCCGGGGGTAGCGATACGCCCGCGCTTCCGCCTAACCTGCCTGTTCTGCGCTGGCCACCCATGGGACGCCGGAGCCATTCGGGCATGGCGCATTGGGTCGCGGCCAAACGCTAGAGCGGGATGATATTGGGTTGAACCAAGGCCGTCATTGCGACCCCGGCGCAGGCCGGGGGCAGCGATCCAGCCGGGACACGGGCCCCTGGATTGCTTCGTCGCTCACGATCCTCGCAATGACGATCTGTCCTGAAGTCATCATACTCTAACGCGTGGCAGGATCCAGCCTGAACGCCAGCAAGAGCGATTGCTGGAACATGTTCTGATTGTCGTCGGAAACGATCCAGATGACGGGGCCGCCCGCATCGGCGCCCACCGCGATCCCTTCATAATTGTCATGCAGCACGTCGCCGGCGAATCGGGCGATTTCGCTGCCTTTCACTGTCGCGCCGGGGCGGATTGCCCTCGGGTCGATGATCGACACGGCCACCTCAAACCCGTCGGGCAGGTGCAGGCGCCGGTTGAGGAGGATGATGCGGCCATCGGGCAACTGCGTCGCGTCGGACGGGTCGAACCCGCCCGGCGGCGGCATATAGGAAAAGCGCAGCGGCGGGTGGCGTGTTTCGGTCGGATCGCGATCGAACAGCAACGCCTCGCGCACGGACGGCGGCGCCGTGTCGCGCACCTGTTCGGCAATGACAAGGAACCGCCCGTCGGCCAGACGCGCCATCGTCTCGGGTCCGCCATTGGGGGGCCATTGCTGCATGGCGGGCGGCTCGACATGGCGTTCGGCGCGCGCAAAGCCGGGGGCATAGCGCCAGATCGCGTTCCAGTTTTCAAACCCCACCCATAGCCGCCCCGTCGCGGGATCGCGCACCATCGATTCGCTGTCGCGATCATCCTTGGTCCAGCCGGTGCCAGGGCCAGTTGGCAGGCTGAACATTTCGGGCGCGCTCATCCGCCCGGTGTCGTCAAGGCGGAAGCGGATCAGCTCGCCCCCGTCACTCAGCAACGTGAAGCGATCGCCCTCCACCAACAGCGACGACCACCCGCCAAACGCCGGATCGGCGCTTGCCAGCCGATAGCCGCGTAGAAAGCGCAATTGCCCCACGCGGTTGCCGCCGTCGCGCCGAATCGCCACCGGCGTCAGGCTGAACGGCACTTGGTGATTGAGCCGCGGATTGGGACTGAGCCCGGCATAGTGGGGGACCAGCAACCAGATCAGCGCTATCAGCAAAACCACCCGCATCGCGGGGGGTTTAG
>JBOFDB010000303.1:0-1387 GCA_051646545.1 Sphingomonas sp. | reverse complement strand
GGAATTCGATATTTCCCTCAGGCCCGGTGATCGGGCTTTGATCGAGGGCGACGACGCGCCAGCCCTGTTCCTGAAACCAGCCCGCTGCCTGGTCGCACACACGGGCGTGAACGGCGAAATCGCGGACGACCCCACCCTTGCCCACCTCATGCCGCTCGGCCTCGAATTGCGGCTTCACCAGCACCAGCGCGCGCGCGGATGGCGCGGCAAAAGTCAGCGGCACCGCCAGCACCTTGGCAAGCCCGATAAAGCTTGCGTCGCACACGATGAGGTCGATGGGCTCGGGGATATGTGCGGGCGTCAGCACGCGCGCGCTGGTTTGTTCATGGACGATCACGCGCGGGTCCTGCCGCAGCTTCCAGGCGAGCTGATTGGTGCCGCTGTCGACCGCATAGACGCGCGCCGCGCCCCGGGTCAGCAACACGTCGGTGAAGCCGCCGGTCGATGATCCCACGTCCATCGCCACCGCGCCTGCCACGTCCCAACCGACATGATCGAGCCCATGCGCCAATTTGATGCCGCCGCGCGACACCCAGGGATGGTCGCGCCCGCGCACCTCAATGGCGGTATCATCGGCAATGCTTTGCCCCGGCTTGTCGATCTTGCGGTCCCCGGCGAAGACCAAACCCGCCATGACCAGCGCCTGAGCGCGCGCCCGGCTTTCCGCCAGGCCCCGTTCGACGAGCAATTGATCGATCCGCTGCTTGGCCATCGCCCCGCCAAATGGCGCAGCTTTCAGATCATCGCAACCGCGCCGCAGCCTGGCGCAGGGCGATTGCCTACTAAATTAGTGGGAATAAACTCACGACTCGAAAGGGGCTGATCCGGCAGTCGCAATAGCGGCGCCGCGACCGATGGAGACGGTATGAGCGGCTATTCGACTCTGGCGGACAATGCGCCGATGATCTTGACGGTTCCGGGCCTGGGTGGGTCGGGTCCGTCGCACTGGCAGACTCTGTGGGAAGAAGCGCGGCTCGACACGCAGCGAGTCGAACTTGGCATGTGGCAGATGCCGCATCGCAATGGCTGGGTGACCAAGCTGGACCAGCATATCCGCCAGTCACGCGCGCCGGTGATCCTGGCGGCGCACAGCCTGGGCTGCCTGGCGGTCGCATGGTGGGCGGAATTGGCGAGGCAGCCCTATGGCTGGCCAGTGGCCGGCGCCTTGCTCGTCGCGCCCGCCGATGTCGACCGGCCCGATGCGCGGCCCGAGCTCAAATCCTTTGGCCCCGCCCCCAAGACACCGCTGCCTTTCCCCTCCATCTTGGTGGCCAGCAGCGATGATCCGTGGATTTCGATCGAGCGTGCGCATGATCTGGCGGTCGATTGGGGCAGCCATTTCGTCGATGCAGGGCCGCAGGGCCATCTCAATGCGGCGAGCGGTATC
>JBOFDB010000227.1:0-3709 GCA_051646545.1 Sphingomonas sp. | reverse complement strand
TCTGCCCCGCCTTTACCAGCGGCAACAGACTGCGCACGTAAATCCGGGTCGGCACCATCAACGCATCGATCAGCAAGGTGTCGAGATCGAACAGGGCGGGGCGATCCAGCCGCCAGCCTTTGTCCGCCGCCAGCCGCCTGACCAGCGAAAAGCCGTTGGAATGCACGCCCGACGACGCCAGCCCCAGCACGACATCGCCCGGGGCGATGGTCGCGCCGGTCAACACCCGGTCGCGCTCAACCGCGCCGACGCAAAAGCCCGCGAGATCATAATCGCCGGGGGCATACATGCCGGGCATTTCCGCCGTTTCGCCGCCAATCAAGGCGCAACCGGCGACACGGCACCCTTCCGCGATGCTGGCGATGACTTGCTCGGCAATGGCGGGTTCGAGTTTGCCGGTGGCATAATAATCGAGGAAAAACAGGGGTTCTGCCCCCTGCACAATCAGGTCGTTGGCGCACATCGCGACCAGATCGATGCCGACGCCCTCATGCCGATCCCATTCGATCGCGAGCTTTAGCTTGGTGCCGACGCCGTCATTGGCCGCGACGAGCAGCGGATCGACAAAACCCGCCGCCTTTAGATCGAAAAAACCCCCGAAACCGCCAAGATCGGCATCCGCCCCCGGGCGCCGTGTCGCCTTGGCCAGCGGGCCTATCGCCCGTACCAGCGCATTGCCCGCGGCAATCGAGACACCCGCCTCAGCATAGGTATAAGAGGGCGATTGCCCGTTTTTGTCTGTCATCGGCAATGCTCCTAACCACATGGCGCTTGGATTTCCACGCCTGCTTCGCCAAAAGGGCGTCCGATGATCCTGCGCCGCCTGTCGACTTCCTCCGCCGCCGCTCCGCTGCTCGTGCTTGCCGGGCTGGGCACGGCTGTGCTGGCGCAAAATGTACAGGATAGCGCGCCGGTGCCACCCAAGCGCGCGCCTGCCGCCGCCAATTATGATGATGGCAGCAGCCTGGAAATTGGCGGCATCGATGTCGATGTGGTCGGCAAGACATCGTCGGCGGCGCGATTGGCGGGATGGCGGATCGCCCAGCGCAGGGGCTGGGAAATGCTGGCCCGCCGCTATGGCAAGTCGAGTTCGCTGTCCGACGGCGCGCTCGATTCGGTCGTTTCGGCGATCGTCGTCGAAAATGAGCAGATTGGCGGCAATCGCTATATCGCGCGGCTGGGCGTTGAGTTTAACCGCGCGCGAGCGGGCAATTTGCTGGGCATTTCGATCGGGCAGGCGCGCTCGACCCCGATGTTGCTCATTCCGATCATCTGGTCGGGCGGGGCGGGCAGCGCCTTTGAGACCAAGACGCCCTGGCTGGAGGCGTGGCAACGCTTTCGCGCGGGCAACAGCACGATCGATTATGTGCGCCCCGCCGGGACCGGCCCCGACGCGCTGCTGATGAATACCGGGCAAATCCTGCGCCCGGGGCGGGGCTGGTGGCGGGCGATTTTGAGCCAATATGGCGCGACCAACGTGCTGATCCCGATCGTCCACCTCTATCGGCAATGGCCGGGCGGGCCGATCGTCGCGACGTTCCAGGCGCGGTACGGCCCCGACAATTTGCTGCTCGGCAAATTTGCGCTCCGGGTCGCCAATGCCGACGCATTGCCCGCATTGCTTGATGCGGGCGTGCAGCGGATTGACGCGCTTTACCAGCGCGCGCTGGCGGCGGACCTGTTCCGGCCCGATCCCGGCCTTGCCTATCGACCGCCAGTGGAAACCCCCGTTGACGACAGCGGGGACAATGCGCTGATCGTCGACGATAGTGCGCAGGCGCCCGGCGCCAATACCATCACTGTCCAGGTCGACACGCCCAATGCCGGCGCGGTGACAACGGCGGAAGCCTCGATCCGCGACGTCCCCGGCGTCACCCAGACGGTCACCTCCAGCCTGGCGCTCGGCGCGATTTCGGTGATGAAGGTCACTTATGATGGCGATGCCGCCTCGCTCGCCGCCGCGCTGGAGGCACGTGGCTGGAAAGTGCAGCGCGGCAATGGCGCCATCCGCATCGAACGGCCAAGCGCGCCGCCGCCGCCGCCCCCCGACGCCAAGACCGCCACCAAGACCGAGGAATGAAGCAATTTGCGCTGCCGCTGGTCCTGCCCGACGCGCGGGCAGACGGTGAGTTTATCATAAGCAGCTCCAACGAGCAGGCCGTGCTGCAATTGCGCCGCTGGGCAACCTGGCCGGTGATGGCGGCGTTGTTGACCGGTCCGCGCAAATCGGGCCGCACCTTGCTCGCGCGCCTGTTTGCCGAGCAAAGCGGCGGTCGCGTCATCGACGATGCCGAACGCCAGATCGAAGCAGAGATTTTTCACGCCTGGAACGATGCCCAGGCGGCGCGGCGGCCCTTGCTCATCATTGCCGATGAGGCGCCACCGGCCTGGGCGGTGCGGCTGCCCGATCTCCGCTCCCGCCTCAACGCCACGCCGCAGGTGTCGATCGGGCCGCCGGATGACGGGCTGCGCTGGGCCTTGTTTGAACGGCTGTTCCTCCGCCGCGGCCTGGATGCCCGGCCCGAGCTGATCCAGTGGCTGCTGGTGCGGGTCGATCGCAGCCATCTTGCCATCATCCGTGCCGTCGACGCGCTCGAACAAGCGGCGTTCGAACACCGGAAACGCTTGTCCATCCCGTTTGCCCGCGCCACATTGGCGGCGGCCGGGTTGCTGCCCGATCGCTCCACCAACGCCGAGTCGCCCGATCCATGACCCGCCCCGCGCCGATGACTGTCCGCGACGACGATGACGATGCTTTCGCGCTGACCAGCGGGGAGCGCTATTTCAATCGCGAGCTGTCCTGGCTGGCGTTCAACCGCCGCGTGCTCGACGAGGCCTGCAATCCGGCGCATCCGCTACTTGAGCGGTTGCGGTTTCTAGCGATTTCGGGGTCGAACCTCGACGAATTCTTCATGGTTCGCGTGGCGGGGCTGAAGGGTCAACAGCTGCAGGATGTCGATCGCATGTCGCCCGACGGGTTGACGGCGGGGCAGCAGCTGGCGGCAATCGTGGCAGAGGCGGACCGGCTGGTTGAAAGCCAGCGCGTCGTCTGGCGGACGTTGCGCGCGCAACTGGCGGATATCGGCATTGCAGTGCTGGGGTCGCGGACGCTCGATGAAACATTGTCGACAGACGAGATCGCCTGGCTCGAAACCCATTTTCGCGAGCAGATTTTCCCGATCCTGACCCCGCAGGCGCTCGATCCCGCACACCCCTTTCCCTTCATGCCCAATAAGGGGCTGGCGGTGATGTTCGATCTGGTTCGGGCGGCGGACGATGCGCCGGTGCGCGAATTGGTGATGCTGCCGGCAGCACTGCCGCGTTTTGTCCGGCTGCCGGGGGAGCAAGCGCGCTACGTCGCGGCCGAATCGCTGGTCAAACGCTTTTCAGCGCTGGTATTTCCCGGCTATCGCGTGCTCGGCGCGGCCGAATTCCGCGTTCTGCGCGACAGCGATATCGAGATTGAGGAAGAGGCGGAGGATCTGGTCCGCTATTTTGCCAATGCCATCAAACGGCGGCGGCGCGGGCGGGTGATCCGGCTGGAGCTGGAAACCGGCATGCCCGACAGCCTGTCGCAGGTGCTGCGCGGTGAGCTGGGCGGTGCCGATGCCTTGGTGACCGAAGGCGGCGCCTTTCTGGGCGTCGGCGACTTGTCGGACATTGTCGATGAGGATCGGCCCGACCTGAAATTCCCGCCCTACACCCCGCG
>JBOFDB010000614.1:0-13084 GCA_051646545.1 Sphingomonas sp. | reverse complement strand
CGCTGACCGCGATGGGGGTGACGCCGCAGGACATGATGCTGATCGCCGCTGCCTGCTGCCTGGTCGCCGCCTGGCTCGGCCATAAGCTCCACAAACTCTGCGACTAGCGCGCCCTGCGGCTCAGGCAATGAAGCTGTAGATGCAGACGAAAAAGGCGGTGAAGCTCAACACAAAGAGCTTCAGGTCCTGATCCTCGCTGCGCGCGCGCCTGTTGACGGTCAGCCTGAGCGTGGAGCGGAACGGATGCCCGGTGGTTGCGGGCGCGAAGATGCGTGCCTGTGCCATGCATTGAGTTAACGCCTTGTTTACGATTTTGGCCATCAAACAAGGTGGTTAACGCCTGTGCCGGGGCGGGACGGCTCAATCCGGCACAGCCAGCGCGCGCTCCATCGCCGCCATTGCCTGTCGCTCAACCACCAACGACAAGAGGCTGAGGTCGTTCATCAGCGTCACCGGATCCTGCCCCTCAAGCCCCGACAATGCCTGTTTCAGCCAGGGGCTGGTCGCGGGGTGACGGAGCAGCCAGTCGATCTGCGCAGCCGCGGTCATGCCCAGTCGCTCCACTGCGGCGCGCCACGGACGCGGGCGCGCACCACGCCTGCCTCGTCGATCGCGAACAAGTGCAGCCAGCCATGATCGACAAGATGCCGGACGCTGTCGTGCCGCGCGATGACGCCATCGATCGCGGCAATCGGCGCGGCGATGACGACGGTCAGCCGCAATGGATCATGCACGAAATCGCGCCCATCATGCACCGATTGCAGCGGCAGCCCCGCTTTCAGGTCACCGGCATTGCCCTCCAGCACGCCGACGGTGCCGACCACATTATGCAGCACCTTGTCACCGGCGCCAAAGGCGGCGTTGTTCACGGTCGATCCGTAATATTGCAGATTAATCCAGCTCGCGACCACCATCGGCGCGGTCATGATCAGCTCGAGCGTCGCGAAACCCTTGTCCTGCCGCCAGTCATAGCCGTGGAGGAAAGCGCGCCCCTGCAGATTGAGCTGGCGAGTGATGCTGCGCGGGCCCGCGATGAACGCGGCGCAGCCCGCCAGCCCCCATTCGGGCCGCACCTGGCTCCAGTCGCGCGACCGGGCCACGATGGCGGCATGGGCGTGGCGATCAGGTGCGATGCCCAGCCGGGTCGCGCGCAGCAGCCGGGTATGGCCTGCCGCCTCGCTCAACCGGCGGCGCAACACCGCCAGGTCTTCGCGATGCGTTGCCGGCGCGGTTTCAAGGTCGAACAGCGCGACCTCATCGGTCGTCGTGTCGTGCAGCGCGGCGACAAACACCGTATCGTCGGGCACGACAATGCCCCGCGCGGCAAGGCCGTCGCGAACCTCGGGGTCGTTCAGGATAGCGGCGGCAACGCGCGCATTCGCCTCACCGCTATGGCCACCACAGGCGCCGCAATCGAGGCCCGCCGCGTGGGGGTTGTTGACCGTTGTCGCGCCATGCCCGGCGAGCAGCACCAGCCGCGCAAAGCCTTGCGTCAGCGACATGGCGCGCAGCACCGCCTCGGCCATGTCGACCCGTTCGCTGGCGCCAAAGCCGGTGGCGCGGCCGCCCTGCGTTTCGGCGGCGATATGCGGTCCCAACCGTGCCGCGACCCCAGGCGACAGCCCGTCCGAGCGTGGATGCGCGACCGGGCGCGTCAACCCCAGCGCATCGCCCACCAGCTTGACGGCATAAATCAGCCCCGCCGTCTCCACAAAGCTGAACGATGATACCGCCGACAGCTTGAAGGCTTTCCACGCCTTGAACAATCGCCGCCGCAACCGCCGCAGGCCCAGGACGCCGGCTTCCTCGTCCGCCGACATCCCCTTCACGCCTTCGCGCACGACGAATTTCGGCGTCAGCAGCACCGGGCATTGTGCCCCGCCCCGGCTGCGGCCGATCGGCACATATTCGATCGGGAAGCCGTAAAAGCCCGCAAAGCCCAGCGTCTCCACCCCTGGCCAAACCATTTCGAGCGCGCGGCGATACACTTCCGATCGCACATCGATACAAAAAGCCGCCTGGAGCGGCGGCCGCTCCCCCGTCTGGATCCCCGACGGCGCGGGCTGCAGCGCCGCGATAAGCTCGCGTTGATAGCGTGTTTCCGCGTCGTGCAGGGCCGCCAGACGCCCGGCAATGCCTGCCCCCCCCATCGCCGGGTCGGCTGGCCGCGCTGCCGTCGCCATCGCCTCAGCCCAGGCGGCGCGGAATATGGGGTCAGTATTGGACTGGTAGAGCGCATAGCCCCACACCACGCGCACCGCGAGCAGCTCAACGAGCGTCGTATCAGGGCGATCGTACAGCGCCGACGTCCACACTTTCTGCCGCGCGAAGGACGCCCAGCCGCGGATGTCGAACAGCGCGCGGAACAGATAATCCTCGCGCGCCTGCGGTGGCACGCCGAGCGCCTCGACCACCATGGCAATCGCGGCGCGGGGATCATCGGGCGTCGCCGCGACGGTGGCGCGAAAACCGGCAATGCCCATCGCCTCGGCATTCAGGTCATGCGCCATCGCCGCCTTCCACCCGGCGTACAGCCCCAGCCGCCGCGACGGCGCGCGCCACACCGCCTGACCTTCGTCGAAATAGGCGGCGCACCAGCGGGAAATCTCATCGATCATGAAGGCTGTGCGCGACGCCTGGCGGTCGCCGCCGGCCAGGCCATCGAGCAGTTCGGCGAGTGTGGTAACCGTCGCGGCGGGCGGCATTTCCGCTGCTACCCCCATCCCCGCCGGTGCCAGCGGCGGCGGCAGCATATCGACCCGCCCAATCCGCCTGAGCGCCACACACGCCTCTTCAAACGGCCGGTCGACAAAGCCCAGAAAGGGATTGACCGCGACGAAGGTACTGAGTGGCCAGAGCGGCGCGATCTTGGCGCAGGCACCATCGATGGCGGCGTTGATGGCAACCGTTTCTGCCAGGCCCCCGCCCCGTTCTGCGGCGCCCGTGTCGGCGATGGTCAGCGTCATTGCATCTCTCCCTGCGCCGCCTTGGCCGGCGGGTTCGGCCAAAGCGCCAGCACGGCGCGGTTGGCGAGCGTGTTGAGGTAAAAGCCATTGGCGATATGCGCGTGGAGCGCCCGCCAGCGCGGACCATCGACATGGCCGACCGCGACGATCTGAAACACCGTCAGCCCGACAAAGCCCGCGATCACCAGCACTGCCAGCGCGATATCGAGCGGCGAGGCGGTACCGACATGGATTGGCAGATCAGCGGCATAGAGCTGCTCGCTCAGCCGCTGCAGCCCGAAATAGGCGGCGGCGAGCAGGCCCGACAGGGCGATCGCGCGCAGCACGACATGGCTGCTGGGTCGGCGGTCGATTGCCTGCGCCAGCAATTGGGTGAGGCCCATCACCAGCACCGTCCCGAGCACGAATACGCCGGGCGCGCGGGCCAATGTCACGCCCAGCGCCGCAGCCATCGCTGCCGTCACCGCCAGGCTGCCCGCCAGCGCCAGCACCAGCCGGGCAGGGTGTGGCCGCTCGCCCGGCGCGGGCGACCAGGCGGCGCGCGCCAGCTCGACCACGCTTCCCGAGCTCAAAAACGCATGCGCCTTGTAAAGCGAGTGCGCGACCAGGTGGAGCAGCGCGGCGGGATAGGCGCCGAGACCGATCTCCAGCATCATGAAGCCCATTTGCGCGACGGTCGAATAGGCCAGGCTCACCTTGACCGAGGTCTGGGTCAGCATGACCAGCGAGCCGAACAAGGCGGTTGCGGCACCAACCACCGCCAGCAACGCCAAGGCTCCCGGCGCCTGGTCGATCAACGGCGCGAGCCGCAACAGCAGGAACCCGCCGCTATTGATGATGCCCGCATGAAGCAGCGCGGAAACTGGTGTCGGCGTCTCCATCACTTCCAGCAGCCAGCCATGCGTCGGCAGCTGCGCCGATTTGAGCAAGGCAGACAGCGCAATCAGCGCGGCGGCGGTGGCGGCGGTGGCGGGCAACCCGGTCTGCCGCCACGCCTCGGCTTGCGCAAACAGCGCCGCGTAATTGAGGCTTCCTGCTTCCCGCCACAGCAGCAGCGCGGCGGCCAGCAGGCAGATATCGGCAAGACGGCTGACGATCAGGTTCTTCCGCGCCGACAGCAGGGCGGCGGGCCGATGACGGTAAAAGGTCAACAAGCGACGCAGCCCCAGCCCCGTTGCCAGCCAGGCAAGCCCGGTCAGCAGCAAATTGCCCGACACGATCATCACCAGCGCCGCCGCCAGCATCAGCGCCAGCGTCTGCAGGAACACGCCGTGCCGCCGATCGCCCTCCAGATAATGGCGGCTGAAGCGCAGCACGACCGCGCCGACCAGGCTGACCAGCGCCATCACCGTGATGCTCAGCCCGTCGATATAGGCCAGGCCGCTCTGCCCGACGCCGCCAATGGCCAGCACCACCGGCCCGGAGACCAGCGCGGTCAGGCTCGCCAATACGGCGAGGTCCGCCACCCGCCCCGGACGCGTTTGCGCCCATCGCGCAGGCGCAACGCCGATCAGCAGGAGCAGCAGGGGGCCGGTCCATACCAGCCAGAAAGGATCGAACATGCGTCGCCTCGTCATCCACAGAAAGCGACGGGGTTAGTAGGCGCGGATTTTTCTTTCAGGAAATACAATGTTTATGATAATATGATCTATAAAATGGAACGATGGCCGATCTCAATTATCATCATCTCAAACTTTTCCGCGCGATTGCCCGCGAAGGCGGGCTGACGCGTGCGGCGGAAAAGCTGCACCTTTCGCAATCCGCGCTATCGACCCAGCTGCAAAAGCTTGAAGCCGCGCTTGGCCATCCGCTGTTCACGCGCATCGGCAAACGGCTCGAATTGACGGAGGCGGGACGGATCGCGCTCGATTATGCCGATACTGTCTTCGGCGCGGGCGATGAACTGCTTCGCACCCTGGAAGGCCAGCCGCAACGCGAACGGCAGACGCTGCGGGTGGGATCGTTGACTACCCTGTCGCGCAATTTCCAGCTCGAATTCCTGCGACCGCTGATCGGCCGATCGGACGTCGAACTCAACATTCGCTCGGGAACCTTGCGAGAGCTGCTTGCGGCGCTGACGGCGCACACGCTCGATATCGTGCTGACCAACACGGCGGTGCGGCGCGACGCCGCGCTCGATCTCCACACCCATCTGATTGAAACCCAGCCCGTCAGCCTGGTCAGCCGGAGCGACCACGACGCCACTGCCGCCCTCTATCCGGCCGCGCTCGCCACCACGCCGGTGGTGGTCCCCAGCCTTGATAGCGACATTCGCGTCGCATTTGATCGCGCGCTCGCTTTGGCGGGGATTACGCCGGTCATCCTTGCCGAAATCGACGATATGGCGATGCTGCGCCTGTTCGCGCGCGAAAGCGGCGCGCTGACACTCGTGCCGCCGATTGTGGTGCAGGATGAGCTTAGAAACGGTGTGCTGGTCGAACGGCACCGCTTCGTCGATGTCGCCGAAAGCTTCTACGCGATCGTGCAGGACCGCCGCTTTCCCAACCCGCTGATCGCCGGGTTATTGGATCGGCATTTGGGGTGACGACAGCCGCTGCGACGCCTTGCGGCGCCGAGTGACAAACCGGGGACGCGCCCCGCATAGTCGAGTTCTGGCGGCGCCTTGCGGCACCGAGTGACCAAGCCGCGATCACGCCCCACATGGTCGAGTTCTGGCGGCGCCTTGCAGCGCCGAGTGACCAAGCCGCGATCACGCCCCGCGTGATCGCGAGTCTTGGTCACTCCCACTCGATGGTCCCTGGCGGCTTGCTCGTATAGTCATAGGTGACGCGGTTGATGCCGCGCACTTCGTTGACGATGCGGGTCGCGACGCGCGGCAGGAAGCCGCCGGGAAATTCAAAGGCCTGCGCCGTCATGCCGTCGGTCGAGGTGACGGCGCGCAGGGCCAGCACATTGTCATAAGTGCGCCCATCGCCCATCACGCCGACGCTGCGCACCGGCAGCAGCACCGCGAACGCCTGCCAGATCGCGTCGTACAGCCCGGCATTGCGGATTTCCTCGAGATAGATGGCATCGGCCTTGCGCAATATGTCGCAGCGTTCCTTGGTCACTTCGCCCGGAATGCGGATGGCGAGGCCGGGGCCGGGAAAGGGATGGCGACCGACGAAGATGTCGGGCAGGCCAAGCTCGCGACCCAGTGCGCGCACTTCGTCCTTGAACAGTTCGCGCAGCGGCTCGACCAGCTTCATGTTCATCCGCTCAGGCAGCCCGCCGACATTGTGGTGGCTCTTTATCGTCACGGACGGCCCGCCAGTGAAGCTAACGCTCTCGATCACATCGGGGTAGAGCGTGCCCTGGGCGAGGAACTCGGCACCGCCGATCTTCCGGGCTTCGGATTCAAAGACATCGATGAAGGTCTTACCAATGAATTTGCGCTTCGCCTCAGGGTCGGTGACGCCCGCCAGACCGCTCAGGAACAGCGTCTCGGCGTTCACATGGACAAGCGGGATGTTGTAATGGTTGCGGAACAGCGACACGACCTGATCGGCCTCGCCGCTGCGCATCAGGCCGTGATCGACGAAGACGCAGGTCAGCTGCTCGCCAATCGCTTCGTGGATCAGCACGGCCGCCACCGCGCTGTCGACCCCGCCCGACAAGCCGCAGATGACCTTGCCCCCATTCTTGCCAACGCCCACCTGCGCGCGGATGTCGGCGATCTTGGTCGAGCGGAACTCGGCCATTGTCCAGTCACCCGTCAGCCCGCAGACATGCCGCGCAAAATTGGCGATCAGCCGCGCCCCATCGGGGGTGTGGACGACTTCGGGGTGGAACTGCATGGCGTAATAGCGCCGCGCATCGTCGGCGATGACGGCAAAGGGCGCGCCCGGGCTGGTCGCCACCGCGCGAAAACCGGGCGCGAGCCGTGTTACCTTGTCGCCATGGCTCATCCACACCTGATGCGTCTCGCCATCGCGCCACAGGCCGTTGAACAAGTCGCAGGCGTCGGTCACCTCGATAAAGGCATGGCCGAATTCACCGCTGTCGCCCAGCACGACCTCGCCGCCCAGCTGGTGCATCATCACTTGCTGGCCATAGCAGATGCCCATCACCGGCACGCCGCTATCGAAAATCGTCTGCGGGGCGCGCGGGCTGCCCTCTTCCAGCACCGAGGCTGGCGAGCCCGACAGGATCACGCCTTTAGGCGCCATCCGCTCAAAAGCGGCTTCGGCGGCGTTGAACGGCACGATTTCGCTATAGACGCCGGCTTCGCGCACGCGCCGCGCGATCAGCTGCGTCACCTGGCTGCCGAAATCGACGATGAGGATGGAATCGCTGGGGGTGATCATGGGTTCAGATAGAGGCGCGAGACGCGAAACGCCAGCCAGAGCATATATCCGAAGCCCCTCCCCTTAGGGGAGGGGTTGGGGTGGGGGGAGAGGTCAGGCGGACAGTGCCACAAAACCCACCCCCATCGCCTCCCTTGCAGGGAGGGGTGTGCCAACGTCATCGCGCGCGTTGAAACGACGCAATCGTGGCGGCAACCCCTTCACCATAGGGCGTCACATCCGCCCAGAAACGCTGGCGCCATTTCGCCGCATCGACGCGATAGGGGCGGTCCCACTGAAACGTCATTTCCCCCATTTCGCGCAAAAACGGCATGACTGGCCCAAGCAAAGCCCGCATGGGCGCGGAAAGCGGCCACAGCCGCAGCTTAACCCCCGCCGCCGCCGCGCCCATCGCCAGTATCTGCCGCGAGGTCAGCGTCGGTGCGCAGGGCACGTGCCACGCCTGACCATAAGCATCGTCGCCCGCGTCGAGCAACGTCACCATCGCCCGGCCAATATCGGGAACATAGGCATAATCATGCGGCTGATCGGGCGAGAAAGTGAACATCGCCAATTTCCCGCGCGCGACCGCCGCCAGCCCCGTCTCGCCGAGATGCGACAGGGTCACGCCCGGGCCGTAGAAATCCGGCGCGCGCAACGCCGCGACCTTTACCCGATCATCCGCCATCCACAGGCGCGTGATTGCCGCACGCGCTGACGGTTTGCGGCCGCGCTTGGTCAGCGGCATGTCCTCGGTCAGCGGCGCGGTCTGCGGACCGTACATGTAGAGATTGTCGAAAAACACCATCCGAGCGCCGACTGCGGCACAGGCGTCGAGCAAATTCTGCATGGCGACCGGCCAGTCGCGCTGCCAGACCCGCCCGGTATAGGCAAAGCCGATTGCCACCGCGATCTGCCCCGCCCCCGCCACGGCCGCGCGCACCGAGGCAGCATCAAGCACGTCGCACGGCGTAAAGGGCACATCCGCCGGCAAATCCACCGGGCGCGAACGTTGCGCGACGCGCACCTTGCTGCCCCGCGCCCGCAACAGCGCCACGGTTTCCTTGCCGACCGGGCCATAGCCCAGCATCACAATCTCATCGTTCATCATCGGTCTCCCATTGGATGGACGCGCTCTAGGGCGGGTTTGACCATGAATGAAATGCAATGTTATGATTGCGACCATGCATGAGAAGCATCTTCGCGCGATTGACCTCAATCTGCTCCCCGTCCTCGACGCCCTGCTGCGCCACCGCAACGCGACGCGCGCGGGCGAGGAAGTGGGGCTCAGCCAGCCGGCGATGAGCCGCGCCTTGGGCCGGTTGCGGCACCTGCTCGACGATCCATTGCTGGTGCGCGGCATCAAGGGGCCGATGCTGTCGCCCCGGGCAGAGGCGCTGCGCGCCCCGCTGGCGGCCTTGCTGGGCGAGATGCGCGCCTTGCTGGTCGATCCGCCGTTCAATCCTGCGGCCGAGCGCCGGACGATGCGGATCGCGATGACCGATGCGCAGGCGGAATTGCTGCTCGCGCCGCTCGTCCGCCATGTCGGCGCCGCCGCGCCGGGAGTGGTGATCGAATGGGTGCCGATCAGCGCCGGCCTGCCCGAACGGATGGCGGCGGGCGCGATCGATCTGGCGATGGCGCTGGACAATACCCCCCTTCCCCGCGGCGCCGCGTCCGAACCGTTGATGGAAGATCGCCTCGCTGTCGTCGTGCGGCAGCGCCATCCATGCGGCGCGGATTGGCGCCTTGCCGATTATGCCCGCTATCCCAGCGTCGTCATTTCGCTGATCGGCGATGCGGCGTCGGAAATCGACAGCGAACTGGCCGCCGCCGGGATTGAGCGGACCGTCGCGGCGATCGTGCCCACCTTCCGCGCCGCGGTTGAGGTGGTGGCGGCAACCGACAGCGCGACCACAATTTCCCGCGCCTTTGCCCAGCGTATCGCCGCCACCTTGCCCATCCGTCTGCTCGATCCGCCGTTGGCCAATACGCGGCTCGGCGTCGTGACGGTGTGGGCGCAATATCGCGGCAGCGACCCGTTGCTGGCGTGGCTGCGCGGCGCGTTGCGCGCGGTGGCGACGGATCAGACGCTCGCCAGTTGACGCCCGCCGCCATCTGACCGATTGACGGTGCATGGCGCGCCCTCCCCGTCGACAAGTCGTAAAAACCGAGAATTTTCAGGCGGTGAAGATCGGCGCCCCGTCGCCGCTCGCGGATCTATATTATTGGATCATGGAAATGGGCTGGCCATTGTTCATCGGCCTGACCACGTTGATGTTCATCCTCATCAACTTGCTGTTCGGGCTGCTTTATGCCGCGCTGCCGGGCGCGGTTGCCAATGCCCAGCCCTGGTCGATCGCGGATGGTTTCTTCTTCTCGGTCGATACGCTGGGCACGGTCGGCTATGGCGCCATGTATCCCGCCAGCCGCATCGGCCATATGATCGCGGCGACCGAAATTCTGGTCGGCATGTTTTTCACAGCGACCATGACCGGCCTGATCTTCGCGCGCTTTGCCCGACCACGCAACGCGCTCGCCTTCAGCAATGTCGCCGTGATCGGCCGGTTTGAAGGCAAGCCCGCGCTGATGGTGCGGCTGGCGACGATCCGTTCGCGACCGCTGGCGGATGCCACCGCGCAGCTTTCCTGGCTCGACAAGGTGGCGCTGCCCGATGGCCGCAGCTTTCGCCGCCTGACCGAGCTGCCGCTGGTGCGCAACCGCAACCCGATGCTCGCGCTCGCCTGGACGCTCGTCCACATCATCGAGGATGGCAGCCCGATGTATGACGCGCTGGTCAATGGCGAGGATCGCTTCATGCTTTCGGTCTCGGTCAACGGCCTCGACACGCTGCTCGCCAGCCCCGCGCAGGGCGGCATGCGCTACAGCCGCGACGACATTCTGATCGACCATGAATTCGCCGACATCATGACCGAGATTGACGGCCAGATGCACATGGACCTGACGCGCCTGCACGAAGTGCAGCCATTGGCCCAAGCCGAAGCCGCCGCCTGATCGGCGCAGCGCGCTGCGAATGTTCTCTAATGTTCGCACTGACGGCGCAATTTTTCTCCAACGAGAAGGCGAGATGCGCCAAAGAGAGCGCACGATTTTTTCCGCTAGTCGCAATCCTCCCCCGCAAGGGGGAGGTGGCGCGCGCAGCGCGTCGGAGGGGGCGGACGCGAGCGGCGTCGGCAGGATAACCCTCCCCCTCCGTCGCCTTCGGTGAAACCTCCCCCTGGCGGGGGAGGATTTGGAGCGGGATGACATTGGGTTGAATCAAGGCCGTCATTGCGACCCCGGCGCAGGCCGGGGGAAGCAATCCAGCCGCGCCGCCCGGTCCCTGGATTGCTTCGTCGCTGCGCTCCTCGCAATGACGATCCATTCCTCAAGTCGTTTTGCTCTAGGCGGGTCGCTCGCTGGCGAGCGGCGGTTTGTTTCCTTGATACGCCGTCACTTCCGCGCAGGCGGGAGTCCATTGGGGTCATCGGTCGCCATCCTCCCGACAAGTCAGCGACAATGGATTCCCGCCTGCGCGGGAATGACGTTTCAGCTTGGTGGCGGCACGTCATAGGCCGCCATCCTCGCCCATTTGCCGAAAGTAGGACAGCGGGGCTCAGCCCACCCCGCGTCACGCGCCTTCAGCTCTTCTTGCCGCCATTGCCCACGATCGGCTTCACCTCCAGCCCGGTCCATTTGGCGATGAACGCCCAGTCGCTGGCGGTCTCGTCGATCACCTTGTCGATTGGCTTGCCGCTGCCATGGCCGGCGCGGGTTTCGATGCGGACCAGGTGCGGTTTGGGGCCGATATCGGCAGCCTGGATGGCGGCGGTGTATTTGAAGGTGTGGCCCGGCACGACGCGGTCATCGGTATCCGCCGTCGCCGCCAAAATCGCGGGATAATCGCGCCCGCCCTTCACATTGTGATAGGGCGAATAGCTGTAGAGCACCTTGAAATCGTCGGGCTTTGATGGATAGCCATAGTCATCGACCCAGTAGCGCCCCGCCGTAAAGCGATCAAAGCGCAGCATGTCCATCACGCCGACTTGCGGCAGCGCGGCGGCAAACAGATCGGGCCGCTGATTGACCACCGCGCCGATCAACAATCCGCCATTCGACCCGCCTTGAATGGCGAGCTGGTCCTTGCCGGTAATGCCCTGCGCTTTCAGATATTCGCCCGCCGCGATGAAATCGTCGAACACATTCTGCTTGTTATGCAGGCGTCCGCCGTCATGCCAGGCGCGGCCATATTCGCCGCCGCCGCGGATATTGGCGAGCACATAAACGCCGCCCTGCTCGAGCCACGCGATCCGCGTCGCCGAGAAAGTGGGGTTCTCCGAGATGTTGAAACCGCCATAAGCGTAAAGCAGCGTCGGCGCGGGGCCACTGGTGCCTTTTCGCCGCACGATGAACATCGGCACGCGTGTGCCGTCCTTCGACGCGTAGAAACGCTGCTCGACGGTGTAGGCAGCGGGATCGAACGCGACTTGCGGCGCCGCCCAGACGCTGGTCTGGCCGCTCGCCACGTCATAGCGATAGACCGTGGTCGGCACGGTGAAGCTGGTGAAGGCGAAAAAGCTCTCGCTATCCTTCTCCGAACCGCTGCCGCCAACCACGGTGCCGATGCCCGGCAGCGTGACATGCCCTTCCGACTTGCCGTCAAGCGCGAAACGGCGAACATCGCTTTTCACGTCCGACAGATAGGTCGCGATGATCTTGCCGCCCAAGATCGACGCACTTTCCAGCACATCCTTGTCCTGCGGCACCAGTTCGGTCACCGGCGGCAGCGCCGATTTGGCGAACAGGTTCATCGTAACGATGCGGCCCTTCGGCGCGTCCTTGTTGGTGTGCCAATAGAAAGTGCCGCCGACATTGCCGACCAGAGTCCACTGGTTTTCCAGCCCCGGCACAATCGTGCGCGGCGCCAGCTTGGGCGCGGTGAGATCGACCACGGTGATCTCATAGCGGACATCGGTGCCCTCGGTGGTGGTAATCACCAGCCAGCGGCCGTCATCGGTTACCTCAACCTGATGGCCCTGCTTGGGCTTGGTGGGGGTTTCGTAGATCAGCGCATCGGCCGATTGCGGCGTGCCGATTTTGTGGAAATAGACCTTCTGGTTTTCGTTGGTCGACTGGAACTTGGCGCCCGCCGGTGGCTCGGGATAGCGCGCATAGAAAAAGCCGGAGCCATCCTTCTTCCAGGCAAGTCCTGAAAATTTCACCCATTCCAGCGTGTCGGGCAGCACTTGCCCGGTCTTGACGTCGATCACCTTGACCGTGCGCCAGTCAGTGCCGCCATCCTGAATGGTGTAGACCAGGTGGCTGCCATCGTCGGACGGCACCCATTCGCCAAGCGCCGTCGCGCCGTCTTTCGACCAGCCATTGGGATCGATCAGCACCCGGCCCTCGCCGGTCAGGCTGTCGCGGACGAACAGCACCGATTGATTCTGTAGGCCACTATTGTGCGTGTAGAAATAATGACCGCCCTTTTTGACGGGCACGCCAAAACGTTCATAGTTGAACAGCGCCTTCAGCCGACCCTTGAACAGATCGCGGCCGGGCAGCGTGGCGAGATAGGCATCGGTGACCTTATTCTGTGCGGCCACCCAGTCCTGCACGTCCTTGTCGGTACGCACGTCGTTTTCCAGCCAGCGATAGGGATCGGCAACCTTGGTGCCCGAATAGTCGTCAACCTGATCGACCTTGCGCGCGGCGGGATATTGGATCGGTGTGGGCATGACAGTTGGGCTCTGCGGGGCTGGCTGGGCCGTGGCGGGAATGGCGGTGGTGGCAAGCAGGATAAACGACAGCGCGCGACGCATGGGCAATCGA
>JBOFDB010000132.1:0-3966 GCA_051646545.1 Sphingomonas sp. | reverse complement strand
GCGGATCCTGAGCGGCGGCGTGGCGGTGCGCTGGTTGGCGGGGCAAGCGCTTTTTCGCTGGCGATCGGGCTTGAGCTTATTCCCTATGCTGCCTTTGCCGGCGCGATATTGGCGCTGCGCTGGGTGTGGGACCGTGACGAGGCGCCGCGGGTGCAGCTTTACGGCATCAGCCTCGCGCTGGGCTGCGCGCTTGGTTATCTGGGTTTTGCGTCCTGGGGCAATGCGGTTGCGCGCTGCGACGCGCTGACCCCGGTCTGGGTCAGCGTGATGGTGGCGGCGGGCGGGCTGCTCGTCTTGCTGGCGACGGTCAACCCGGCGGAGCGCTGGCAAAGGCTGGCGCTGGCGGCGGTGGCGGGGGTGGCGCTCGCCGGGGGATTTGCCGGGCTGTTCCCGCAATGCCTGGGGCGGCCCGAACAAGTATCGCCCGAACTGGCCCGCAACTGGCTGGATAATGTGCGGGAGGCGCGGCCGATTTATCGCCACCCGTTCAGCACGGCATTTCCGGTCGCGACCCTGCCGGTGATCGGCATTATCGGCGCCGCCGTCGGCACCTGGCGCGCGCGCGGGACGGATCGGTTCGTGGTGTGGGTCGGCGTGCTGATCTTCACGGTTCTGTCGGCAAGCTTGCTGCTCTGGGCCGTCAGGATCGCGGCGGGGGCAATGATGCTGGCGGTGCCCGGCGCGGTGGCACTAGCGTGGATCGTGCTGCCGCTCGCGCTCAACAGCCGCAACGCGCTGATCCGGGTGCTGGGCACGCCGATCGCCTTCCTGCTGGTGTCGGGATTATTTGCCGGGCTGATCATCCCCTATCTGCCCAATGGCAAGCCCGATGCGCGCACGCGCCAGATCAACAAGGCAGGCGGCAGCTGCGCCTCGCTCACCGCGCTCACCCCGCTTAACCGGTTGCCCGCGCAGACGATTTTCACTTTCATCGATCTGGGGCCGCGCCTGATCACCGTTACCCATCATTATGCGATTGCCGGGCCCTATCATCGCAATGGCGACGCGATCCTCGATGTCCAGCACGCCTTTCAGGGGACGCCGGACGAATTTCGCGCCATCGCCCGGCGGCATGGCGCGACCTTGTTGATGACATGCCCCAATATGGCGGAATCAACCGTCTATCGCGCCCGCGCGCCGCATGGATTCTACAGCCGGCTTGCCGATGGCGAGGTGCCCGCCTGGCTGACGCCGGTGCCGCTGTCCGCCAAATCGCCGCTCAGGCTGTGGCGGATTGAGCGGTAATTTCCTCTCCCGCTTGCGGGAGAGGATAGCGCAGCTTGCGAGCTTGCTCGCTAGCGTAGCTTGGTGAGGGTTGCCGCATCGCAAAGCGGTGGATTTAACCCCTTACCCCGCTTCGAATAGGCAGCAAGCTGCCAAGTCTGCGCGTCCGGTTCGGGGTAAACTGTGCCCCGCACTGTTTAGGTCATGCCGGGGGCATGGCCGACCTCGAACTCCCCTGCAGGCAGGGGCGAGGGCTCGAAAAAGCCGCCCCCTAGAAAAAGCTCCCCTTGATCCCGTCGATCACGAATTGCGCGGCGAGCGCGGCGAGCAGCACGCCGAGCAGGCGCGTCACCACCGCTTCGATCTTGTCGCCGAGCACACGCATCATCGGCCCCGCCAGAATCAGCGCGATCAGGGTGACGGCCAGGATCACCGCCAGCGCCGCCAGAATCACCAGCGTGCGCATCACGCCATGATCGCGCGACATCAACAGCATGATCGACGCGATCGATCCCGGCCCCGCGATCATCGGCATCGCCATGGGGAAGACCGACACGTCCTCGATATGCGCCTCGACCACTTTTTGCGCGCGGTCCTCGCGCCGCTGGGTGCGTTTTTCGAGCACCATTTCGGTCGCGATCGCGAACAGCAATATGCCGCCGGCGATGCGGAAAGCGTTCAGGCTCGCCCCGATCGCCGACAATATGTCCTGACCGAACAGCGCGAACACAACCAGGATGCCGCCCGCGATCAGCACGGCGCGCACCGCCATTGATCGCACCTGCTCGCGCGGTGCGCCCGCCGTCAGCCCGGCATAAATGGGCGCACAGCCGGGTGGATCGATCACCACGAAAAAGGTGATGAGCGAAGAGACGAAGAGTTCAAACATGGGCGGCGCCAGTGGTGCTGCCGCGCGGCGGAATGGCAACCCCCGTCATCGGCGCGAGAGTGCAGCGACGCTGATGACCGGCGATGGGATCACAACCCCAATCCGTTCGTGCTGAGCTTGTCGAAGCACCGTTCTTCCTCGTTCGCCGGATCGCGTGTCGAGAACAGGGCGGCGCTTCGACAAGCTCAGTGCGAACGGGCATTGCCTTTGGGCAATTGGCGCTGAGACGCGATCGGGCCGCAATGCACTCTTGCCCCAGCAGAATTGACGAAGGCGCCAAAGCCGCGCTCACAGCGCGTCCAGATCGACCGCGATCCCCTCGGCCCGCGCCGCCGAGACGAAGGTATTGCGGATCAGGCAGGCGATCGTCATCGGCCCCACCCCGCCCGGCACCGGGGTGATGGCGCCGGCGACGCTCGCCGCCCCGGCGAAATCGACATCGCCGACCAGCCCCTCTGCCGTACGGTTAATGCCGACATCGATGACGGTCGCCCCCGGCTTGATCCACTCGCCCTTGACGAGGCGCGGCTGGCCCACCGCCGCCACAACGATATCGGCGCGGTGGACGACGCCCGGCAGGTCATGCGTGCGCGAATGCGCGACGGTAACGGTGGCGCTTTCGCGGATCAGCAATTGCGCCATCGGTTTGCCGACAATGTTTGATCGGCCAATGACGACGGCGTCCTTGCCGCTAAGATTGCCCAATTGTTCCTTCAGCAGCATCAGGCAACCGAGCGGCGTGCAGGGAACGAAGCCGTTCAGCCCCGTCGCCAGTCGCCCGGCATTGACCGGGTGAAAGCCATCGACATCCTTGTCGGGGTCGATCGCCGCGATCACCGCGCGCTCGTCGATATGGCCGGGCAGCGGCAGCTGCACCAGGATGCCGTCAACCGCCCGATCGGCATTCAGCCGGGCGACGAGCGCCAGCAGATCGGCCTCGCTCGTTTCGGCGGGCAAGCGATGCTCGAACGAGGCCATACCGACCTCGACCGTCGCCTTGCCCTTGTTGCGGACATAAACGGCAGAGGCCGGGTCATCCCCCACCAGCACCACCGCCAGCCCCGGCGCGCGCCCGGCTTCCGCCACAAAGCGCGCCACTGCATCGGCCACCCGCGCGCGCAGCAGGGCGGCGGCGGCTTTTCCGTCGATGATCTGTGCGGTCATGGCTCGCCCTTACCCGGCAGCCGCAATTTTCGCCACCCCGCCCTTAACCACGAAGGGTAAGCCCGCCGTAGCACGTTGCGGTTACGTCATGAGTTGCGCGGGACCTCAACGGACAAGAGGGCAAAATGCGTCGACAGGGGCTTAACGGGCAGCAGGGCTGGCAATGGCGCGCATCGGCGGCGGCGATGCTTGCGGCGGGGCTTGCATTGGCCACCGCCACACCGGCGAACGCCGCCCGATCGGCGGCGAGCGCGCCGGGCGATCCGGCGGCATTGCTCGCGGTCGCGCTGCCGCCCGCAAGTGGGGCCGCGGAAACCGATGCGGCGCCTGCGCCTGCGCCCGCCATTCCCGCCGCAACCGCCGCCAAACCTGGCCATACACCTCGCGCGCCGCTGTTGCCGCGCCCCGACGAGGCGCAATTCGCCGCGCTTGACTGGAATGCGGTGTTGATCGGCGGCGGCGCCGGGCTGGTCCCCAGCTTTGAAGGGTCGGGCGACACGGTGTTGCAGCCGATTGGCGGGTTTAACGGCGGCGTTGGCGGCATTTCGGTGGCCGGGCGCGGCAACCGGGTGATGATCGATTTCAACCAGGGCGCGCCGAGCACGGGCTTCAGCCTGCACGCCGGTGCGGCGATCAACCAGAATTTCGCGCGCGCCAATCTGGAAGCGCTCGATCCCCGCGTGCGGTTG
>JBOFDB010000344.1:0-1104 GCA_051646545.1 Sphingomonas sp. | reverse complement strand
CGCGCCTGATGCCGCCGCCGCTCGGGCCGTCCCGGCGCATGCTGGATCATGCATCGAGCCTCGCCACCGCGCTCAGGATGCTCGCCAACACGCCGTGCGACCAGCATCTGCGCTATGTCGCCGCAGCCAATATCAATCTCTTCGTCGCTGCTTATTTCTCTCCGAGGACACCGATCAAGACCGAGGCCCCCGCCAATGCAGCGTTCTGGACCCGCCCCGAGCCGAGCATGGTTCGCCGTGCCGCGGTGGATCTGGCCGAGCGCGGCGCACTGGCGCCCGACGATTTCGGCCTCGACCGTTCGCCGGAGGTAAGGGGCCTGTTTCAGGGCGTGCGCCTCGCGCTGCCCTCCTGTGCGTGATTGCCTGCATGATGTTGCGCGAGCGCCCCGCTTTCGCCGGAATGTTAAGGCTTGATAAACCATACGATGGAGACAAACATGCCGCCGTTTCTGATCGGGGCCGCACTGGCGGCCATTGCGATTGCCGCCTACGCGTTGCTGCGCAAGAGCCTCGCGGCGCTGGAGCCGCAGCCGGTTCGCGCCCAGGCGCCGATCCGTCGCCTCAGGCGTGATCCGGTCACCGGCGAATATCGTCCCTATTGAGTTTCGCCGAGGCCGGTGCTCGCTGCGGCATCCGGCCACAATGGTGAATGGGCTGCCCCGGCCAAAAGCGCCGCTGAGCGCATGCCGGGGCGGTTGACCCTCCAGGCATCGGTCCTTATTGCTCGCCTTGCCCTCAAGCAAAGCCGTTGACCGATGTCCCTTTCCGACCTGCCCGACCATATGCGGCCCGAACGTTCGTTCCAGGGCCTGATCCTGACGCTGCAGAGCTTCTGGGCCGACAAGGGCTGCGCGATTCTGCAGCCCTATGACATGGAGGTCGGGGCCGGCACCTTCCATCCCGCGACGACGTTGCGCGCGCTCGGCCCCAAGCCCTGGAAGGCCGCCTATGTCCAGCCGTCGCGCCGCCCCAAGGATGGCCGCTATGGCGAAAACCCCAACCGGATGCAGCATTATTACCAGTTTCAGGTGATCCTGAAGCCGAATCCGCCCGACCTGCAGGAGCTCTATCTCGCGTCCCTCGAAGCCATCGGGCTCGATCCGC
>JBOFDB010000448.1:0-1332 GCA_051646545.1 Sphingomonas sp. | reverse complement strand
ACTGCCTGAACCGCTGCCGTCACGTCATTTTCGATGCTCATCGCGCTGCCCATAAGCGTCCGCTGCGCGCTTGCCACTGTTTTTCCCCAACAGCGCGCTTATAAAGGAGGGTATGACGACCCAATCGGCGTGGCGGACGCGCCTTTCCGCCCTGCGCAACCCCCTATCGGTGCTGTTCAACGAAAAGCCGCGCAATCCGTGGGGCGATGGCAGTGGCAATGGCAATGGCAGCGGCGGCAATGGTGGCGGCGACGGGCCGCGCAATCCCTGGGAACTGCCGCCCGGCGGCAAGCGCAATCCCCGGCCCAGCGCGCTTGACGAGTTCATCCGCCGCGCGCGTGGCGGCGGCAGCGGCAATGGCGGATCGGGCGACGGCCTGCCGCGTTTCCCGGGCGGTCGTGCGCCCCGCGGGCTGTGGCTGACGGGCACAGCGCTGATCGTGGGGCTGTGGATCGTGTTCACCAGCGTCCACGCCATCGCCCCGCAACAACAGGGCGTCGTGACCTATTTCGGCGCCTATTCGCGCACGCTCGATCCCGGCTTCAGCGTGACGCTGCCCGCGCCCATCGAAACCGTGACGAAGATCGACGTTCAGCAGACGCGCGTCGATGATTTCCCCAAGGCCAGCAGCGGGCCCAACCTGATGCTGACGGGCGATCAGAATATCATCGACCTTGCCTATGCGGTGCGCTGGAACATCAGCAATCCACAGGATTACCTGTTCGAAATTGCCCAGCCGGAAGACACGGTCCGCGCCACGGCGGAAAGCGCGATGCGCGCGGTGATCGCGACGGTGAAGCTCGATGATGCGATCGGCGGCGGCCGCAATACGGTCGAGCAGCGCGTGCAGGACACGATGCAGTCCATCCTTGATCGCTATCATGCCGGGGTGCGCATCGTCGGCGTGTCGATCAAACAGGCCGACCCGCCAGCCGAAGTGATCGAGGAATTCAAGAAAGTCATCGCCGCACAGCAGGAAGCCGTCGCCAATCGCAATCGCGCCAGCACCTATGCCCAGCAGGTGATCGCCCAGGCGCAGGGCGAGGCCAAGAAATTCGACCTCGCGTTCGAACAATATAAAGCCGCGCCCGAAGTAACCCGTCGGCGCATGTATTACGAGACGATGGAACAAGTGCTCGCCAAGACCAACAAGACGATTATCGAGGCGCCCGGCGTCGTTCCCTATCTGCCGCTGTCGGGCAAGGCCAAGCCGCTGCCCGCCCCCGCGACGGGAGGTGCGCAATGAACAACGCCCTGCTTCGCAACCCGGTCACGATCGGCATTATCGGCCTTCTCGTGCTGATTTTCGCGGTATCGTCGACCGTTATCGTA
>JBOFDB010000110.1:0-1241 GCA_051646545.1 Sphingomonas sp. | reverse complement strand
CACCCAGCGTTTTCCGCCGAACAGGCCAAAGGCGCCCACTTCATCGGCCAGACAGCTTGGCGTGTCGCGGATCTGGCGCTGCGCCAGGTCAATCCGTTCGGCTTCCGGACCCATTGCTTTGGCGAACTGGTCAATCAATGCCCGCGAAGCCGCCTCATCGGGGCCGCCCAGCACATAAAGCCGCGTTTCAGGATCGGGTGCCGTCAGCGCCCGCTCAGCCGCTGGCCCTTTGACCAGCATCAGCGTGTCTCGGCGGCGCGGTTCCGGGCATAGAGCGCGATCCGCGTCGCAATCTGGTCAGCCAGCGCCTGGGCGAGTTGCTCCAGCGCCGTCCGTTCGGCGGCAATGGTGGCAAATTCGCTGCCGACCACATCGATCCCGGCATCGGTGGCGGCCGACGCATCAACCAAAGTCGTGCCATTGGCGGCGTCGACCAATTGCCAGCGCGCGCGCAGGGTGCGGCGTTCGCGCGTCACACTGTCATCGGCGCGCACGCCAAAACCAGTGATCGCGTCATCGAGGACGATGTTGACCCGATAGCGGGCGGGGCCGGCATCGGGACGGCCATTGGCCTGCAACCGGTCGGTCAGCGCGGTGCGGACCAGCCAGCCGGCCTCCCCTTCAATCGGCGCTACCTCGACCGCGGACAGGCTCTGCGCAATCGCGCCTTGTCCGCCGCCCGCGTACAGTGGTTGCAACGCGCAGCCGCTCAGCAGGCTCGCGGACAACAGCAGGGCAGGCACCAACAAGGCGGGGACGCGGATCATGCGACAATATTGACCAAACGATCGGGTACGACAATCACCTTGCGCACTGCCGCGCCATCGAGCGCGCGCTGGACATTGGCACTAGCGAGCGCCAGCGCTTCGACCTCCGCCTGCGGCAGGCCCTTGGCGACCGTCAGCGTGTCGCGCAGCTTGCCTTTCACCTGCACTGCGATTGTCACCTCATCCTCGACCAGCATGGCGGGGTCTGCGACGGGCCATGCCTCGTCGGCGATCAGCTCTTTCGCACCCATTTTTGCCCAGGCCTCCTCGGCCAGATGCGGCATCATGGGTGCGATCAGGCGCACCAATTGGCAAATGGCGTCGGAACGGCTGGCCGACAGGGGCGCTTTCTCAATGGCGTTGGCCAGATCATGAATGCGCGCGACGGCCTTGTTAAAGCCCAACGCCTCGATGTCTTTGGTGATCGCTTCAATCGTCTGGTGCAGCTTGCGGTCCAGCGCGCGGTCGGTTTCT
>JBOFDB010000584.1:0-1835 GCA_051646545.1 Sphingomonas sp. | reverse complement strand
GCCGCCAGGATCACCGGGAATTGCAGCATGATGACGGTCGATAGCGGATCGATCGCGGTCGGCAGCTGGCCGGTCGCGAAGAACGCGCCATAATCAGCCGCCAGGAACAGGATGAAGCCCAGCGCCAGCGCCGCTTTCGCCCAGCCATATTGGCCGACCAGCCCGTCGCCCTTCACCGTCAGCCGGTCGGCCAGCGTCCGCATCGTCGGAATGAGGCCGATCGTGATCGGCACGACATAGATCAACGCAATCATCGCCTGGCGCGCGGTCGGCAGCTTGACCGCGATGATCCACAGCCGGAAATCGGTGTGATACAGCCGATCAATCACCGCCAGCGCGACATAACCCGCCGCGACGCTGAGCACGCCAATCGCGATCGTCGGGCGCCAGCGCCCCTGCCGCCCGCTGACGATGCCGCGCCCCAGCCACCAGCCGATCAGCGCGCTCGCCAGAACCCATAGGGTTGTCTGGGTGGAAACGGTCTGCGGCAAAATCGGGTTCACCGGCACCGCCAGATAGGCACCGCTGAACACCGGGAAGAACAAGAGCGGCGGCACCAGCATCGTCAGCAGAAAGGCACGCCACCACGCGCCATCGCGCCGCGCCGCGCCTGCCTCAGCCTGGCCAGTCAGATCGGCGAAGGCCGGGAGCTTCAGCAGCAGGTCGAACGTGCCGAGCACGATCATCACATAGCCCACCAGCCCCAGCGCAGTGCCAAGCTCCTTCCAATACCAGATCTGGTTGGTGGACGGGATTGGCCGCCCGCCCTTCAGCGTCACACCGAACCAGTCGATCGCGCGCGCGATTGCTTCGGGCGAGATGTGGTCGCCGGGGTGCGTGACGGCGGGCGTCGCCAGCACGCGCGCGGTGCCGTCCGCGATCGAGCCGTAGAGTTTGCGCGGCACGATGCGGTCGCGCGTGCCGAACACCGCTTTCAGCTTGGGCGATGTGACCACATCGCGTGCCTTGTCGACGCCCCACATCAGCTTGGAGAACTCGTCATATTGGCTGAAAACCAGGCCCAGATTGCGCGGCCAGGTCGCGCTGCCGTCGCGGGCATAGGGGGCGCCGGTCGACGAACCTTCCAGCACCATCGCCTTATAGCCATCGGGCATCGCGGCGGCGGCGGCGAGCACCGTCCACCCGCCCATCGAATGCCCCTCCAGCCCGATATTCGCGGTATCGACCATCGGCAGCGAGCGGAGATAGGCAAGCGCATCGGGCCCGCCAAAGCCGTTGGAGAAAGCCGGACCGTCGCTATAGCCGTGGCCAGTCTGGTCGAGCGCGAGGACAACATAACCGCGCCGCGCGAACTCGATCGCAAAGCCGTCCTGGGTTTCGCGCGAATTGATATAGCCGTGGACGGCCAGGATGGCGGCGGCGGGCGTTTTGGGCGTGGCATTGGGCGGCACATAGAGCAGCGCCGACATCTGCTTGCCGCCAGTGCCGAGGAAGCGGACGTCGCGGACCTCAACGCCGCCCGAGGTCTGGATGCGGCTCGCGAGGATCGCACCACCAAAGGCCAGCGCCAGGCCGATCAACAGCCACACCCACCCCCATCGCGACGCACGTATCGGCTTGTCCATCATGCCCCCTTGGTTTTCTCGCGCGGAGAATGCGGGCGGGGGACGGAAGGTCAAGCTGGGATTTTGGGTGGGGGGTGCCATCGCACGACAAACCCTCTCCCCCTTAGGGAGTTCGGGGTCGGCCATGCCCCCGGCATGGCCTAAACAGTGCGGGGCACTGTTTACCCCGAACTGGATACGAAGACTTGGCAGCTTGCTGCCTAGTCGGAGTTGGGTGAGGGGTCATCCCGCGCCATCGACGGCGGGAGT
>JBOFDB010000187.1:0-1543 GCA_051646545.1 Sphingomonas sp. | reverse complement strand
GGTCTGCCAGCCGATGATGCCGGGATGCATCCCATAGCGTTCGGCGAGCGCCGCTGTGATGCGCGCCGATTGCTGGCGATAGCCGCTGTGCGAAAAGCAATAATGCCGCCGCGAACCGAAGCCGCGGGGGCGGCCGTCGCCGTCCAGCGCCACCATATCGGGCAGCTGATCGACCAGCCATTTGGGCGGCGTTGCCGTCGGGGTGCACAGGATGATGCCCAGGCCTGCGCGGTGCAGGGTGTCGATGGCGCGGTCGAGCCAGCCCCAGTCGAACCGGCCGGGGTCCGGTTCGATCCGGCTCCAGGCGAATTCACCGATCCGTACGCGCGACAGGCCCATCGCAACCATGCGCGCAGCATCCTCCGCCCAGCGCTCTTCCGGCCAATGTTCGGGATAATAGCAGGTGCCGAGGCGCGTGGTTTCGTTGGGCATGAGCGGCCTCTATCGAAAGCTGTGCGGCTCGCATAGAAGGGACGAACCAAAGCCCCTCCCTTATTGGAGCGGGGTTAAAGGAGCGCCGCGAGAGCGCGAAGGGAGATATGAGTATGACGGGCGCACCGGCCATGGATGCAGTGCAGATCGCCGTGGGGCTTGCCATCACCATCGGCATTGGCCTCCTGACCTGGTGGAAGGTGCGACAGATGACGGCGGGCAGTGCTGCCGGGCATGATCATGGCAGCAAGGACGTGTTCCTCGCCGGCGGCGGCCTGTCATGGCTCTATGTCGCAGGGTCTATCACCCTCACCAACCTCTCGACCGAACAGCTGGTCGGCATGAACGGCAACCAGATGCTGCTGCTCGCCTGGTGGGAGATTTGCGGCTTTGTGGGCCTGATGATTTTGGCGTTCGTGTTCGTGCCCGTCTATTATCGCCACGGCGTCACCACCGTCACCGAATTGCTGGAGCGGCGCTATGGCGGGCGCTCGATCCGCACGGTCATTTCGTTCCTGTTCCTGTTCGGCGCGATCACCATCTATCTGCCTGCCGCGCTCTATTCGGGCAGCCTGTTTCTCGCCTCGATGCTGGGGACCAATATCTCGCTGCTGTGGTTTGCTGCCCCCATGGCGATCATCGCGGCTGCCTACACCATCTTTGGCGGCCTCCGGGCCGTGGCGGTGATGGACACATTCTCCGGCATCGGTGTCCTCGCCATCGCCCTGCTGGTGGTCGTGCTGGCGCTGAACGCCATCGACTTCGATCTGTCGGGCGTGCCCCCCGAACGGCTGAGCATGGTCGGTGCAGCAGGCAGCCCCATCCCGTTCCACACCCTGTTCACCGGCATGCTCTTCATCCAGATTTTTTACTGGTCGACCAACCAGATTATCACTCAACAGGCGATGACGGCACCGACCGTGCGAGAGGCGCAGAAGGGCGTGCTGGCCGCCGCTGCCATCCGCATCCTCATCATCCCCGCCATTGTCGTGATCCCCGGCGTGGTCGCCTATAAGCTGTTCGGCGATGTCAATGACGCCGCTTATGGCCGGGTGGTCGCCGAAGTGCTGCCGACCTGGCTGTCAGGGGCCTTTGCCGCGCTGATGGCGGC
>JBOFDB010000030.1:0-5351 GCA_051646545.1 Sphingomonas sp. | reverse complement strand
TTCGACCGGGCAGTTTTAGCGGGACCCCGGCTCAAGGCCGGGGTGACGGAGTATTTTGGGCGCCGCCCCTGGTCTTCGCGTCTTCGCATGAACCCATCCCACGCCCACCACCCCCACGCTTGACGCCCGCGTAACGTCGCGGCACTAGCGGATATGGCCCATCCCATCGACGATCCCCATGGTTTCAAGCGCCGCGGCGTGTTGTTCGTGCTGTCCTCGCCTTCGGGCGCGGGCAAGTCGACGATCGCCAAGATGCTGCTCGAGGCTGAGCCCGACTTGTCGATGTCGGTCAGCTATACCACGCGGCCGATCCGGCCGGGCGAAGTCGATGGCAAGGATTATCACTTCGTCGATCTCGACCGCTTCCGCGCGATGGTGAAGAACCACGAGTTCCTCGAATGGGCGCATGTGTTCGACCATCGCTATGGCACGCCCAAGGCCGATGTGTTCCACAAGCTGGGCGAGGGCTGCGACATTCTGTTCGACATCGACTGGCAGGGCGCGCAGCAGCTCCATCAGCTCGCGGGCGGCGATGTGGTCCGCGTGTTCATCCTGCCGCCGTCCATGGCCGAACTGCGCACAAGGCTTGAGCGGCGGGCGACTGACAGTGCGGCGGTGATCGACGCCCGCATGAGCCGCGCCGCCAACGAAGTCAGCCACTGGGACGGCTATGACTATGTGCTGGTCAACGACGATGTCGACCAGTGCTTTGAAAGCGTGAAGACGATTCTGGCGGCGGAGCGGCTGAAGCGATCACGCCAGACGGGGATTATCGGGTTTATCCGGGAGTTGTTGCGGTAGCTACCTAATCCTCCCCCGCCAGGGGGAGGTGTCGCGAAGCGACGGAGGGGGAGGATCCCCCTACCTCTCGCTTGCAGTAACCCTTTCGAGCGCGATCGCGACAATCTCGCCGACCACGCCTTCCAGATTCGAAAGGACTTCGGTCGCTGGGTAGCGCAGTACCTTAATAGCCTGCGCCGCAAGCCACGCGTCTCTCTCCCGATCGCGTTCCGGCTGATTACCTCGCTCATGCGCTATGCCATCGACTTCGATCGCGAGGCGGGCAGGCGCGCAATAAAAGTCCAGAACATAGCGTCCTGCTGCATGTTGGCGCCTGAAGCGGAGGCCGTCGCCGTTGCGGCGCAAGGCAAGCCACAACGCGATTTCGGGCGGCGTCATTTTCCTGCGGAGGCGCTTGGCGTTTTGTTGAGCAGTTGTCGATCCGGTTAGACGCATCGCGTTCCTCCCCCTCCGTCAGGCTTCGCCTGCCACAGTGCGAGGTCGCCCATGCCCCCGGCATGGGCTTGGATTGCCGGGGGCAATCCAACCTCGCACTCCCTGGCGGGGGAGGATTATTGGACCAACCCCAAAAACCTCACCGCCGCATCATAATCCCGCCGCCGCGCCTCGCGGGCTTGCAGCGCCAGCGTATCCTCGCCCCATTGTTCGGCTTGCCAGAGTTCGTCGAGATGCGCGGCCTGCCACAGCGCTCCGCCGTCCACCGCGCCTTCGGCCAGCGCCAGCGCGCCGACCAGGGTGCCGGTGATCGTCACGATTGGGGAGAGCGGCGCCAGTTCCCAGGCCGGGCGCGCAGTGATGGCATCGGCCAGCCGCGTGATCGTCGCAGGCGGCTGGGGGCGGTGCATCACGCCGGTCGCGATCGCGAAATGCACGTCATAGCGCGCGCGCGCCCAATCGAGCAGCGGGTCCCACGCCTCGGCTTGGCGCGCGACCAGAGCGGCCGGGCCATCGGCGCGGTAGCAGAGCAGGTCGCTCTCGCCATAAGCCGCTAGGCCAGCGGCAAAGGCGGCAGGATCGGGTGCGACGCGGTCGATCGCGGCATTGGCGAGGCCGGTGAGCGGCATGGCGCGCGGGTCGAGCGTGTCGCCTACCGCGCGCCATTCATCGGCAATCGCGTCGGCCAGCGCCGCGTTGGGCAGGCTGAGCAGCGCGCGACCGGGCGTGCGAACCGGCTTGTCGTCGAGCCGGATCGCATGGCCGTCACCTCCCGCGACGACGGCAACCTCGCGCCAGAATCGCTTCATGGCTGGGGCGGTGTCCGCCAGCGTTGCGCGAGCAGGCGCGGCATGATCGCCATATCGACCAGCCCGAGCAGGGTGACGGCTACGCCGACCCAGTGTTGGCCGTCGCCCGTCGCGCGCGCGGCGAGAATGATGCCGATGACCGCGATTACCGCGCCCCCCAGCCAGGCGAGCGCCATGATATAGTAACGCGCGCGGGCGGGATCGGGTTGCTCAGTCATCGCGGTTCCATATGGTGCGGCAGATCGGGCACCAGCTCGGCGATGCTGTGCGCGCCCGCCGCGATCAGCTCGTCAACCGGGTGATACCCCCAGGCAACGCCCACCGCCCGCGTGCCCGCCGCGCGCGCCATCGCCATGTCAAAGCTGGTGTCGCCGATCATCACGGTCATATGGGGCTCGGCGCCCGCATCGGCCATGCACTGCTCGATCATCGAGGGGTGCGGCTTGGAGGGGTGGCGATCGGCGGTCTGCAGCGTGACGAAGCGGTGCAGGATATCGTGATGCGACAGCACATGATGCAGCCCGCGATCCGACTTGCCAGTGGCGACGCCCAGCGTCCATCCGGTATCCGCTAGCAATTCCAGCGTTTCCGCCATGCCGTCGAACAACGGCTCATCGGCCATCGCGCCCGATCCGCGCAGGCGAAAGAAGGCGGCCTTGTAATCCGCCGCCATGTTCTGGTGGAGCGGCTCATCGGCCTCTGGCAGCAGCATCCGCATTGCCTCGACCAGGCTGAGGCCCACCACCCGGCGGATGATCGCGCGCGGCGGCGGCTCAAACCGGGCGAGCGTGAACGCCTCCTCCATCGCCAGGCAGATATTGGCCTGGCTGTCGACGAGCGTGCCGTCGCAATCAAAGATCGCAAGCCGGATCATGCCCGCGCCTGTCGCATCAGCATGGCGATGGCGGGGTCGCCGGTGCGGTCGATATGCCCGGCCAGCGTCGTAGCAATCTCCGTCGGCTGGTTCTGGCTCAGCTTGTGCGTGCCGCGCCAAACGGTCACGTGCATCTCAAACCCGGTGATGGCGTTCAGCATCGCGTCGAACCGGGCGGGGGCCATCTTGTCGCGCGTCCAATTCTCGCCGACGCGCGGTTCGAGTTCCGCCGACAGATCGTCGAGCAGCGCGATCAGGGCGTCGCGATCGATTGGCGACACCACGCCTTCGGCCTCGACCGCGACATAATTCCATGTTGGCACCGCGCCGCGCGGATCGGGATACCAGTTGGCGCTGATATAAGCGCGCGGCCCCTCGGCCAGCAGCAGCGCCGTCGCGCCGGGGAGATGCGGCACCAGCGCATTGGCATTGGCGAGGTGGAAGCGGATGCGATCAGGCGCCACCACCAGCATCGGCGCATGGCCGACGCGGGGGCCCGCAGTCGTCGTCAGAAACACGCGACCGAAGGCAATCGCGCCGAATTGCTCGCTCAGCGCGGCAGGATCGGCATGAAAGGCGCGGTTGGGGTGCATCGTCGGTCCGCTACGCCGACAATCGGCGCGCAAGCCAATCCCATAGCAGGAAGGTGACGCCAAGAAACGGATAGACGCCGTAAAGCATGTCGCTGACTGAATGGGCGTGGGCATCAATCGCGACCGACACCTGCACCGCAAAGGCAATCGCGGCGAGGGTGATCAGCCAGCCAAGCGGGCTCGTGGGGCGGTGGATCATGCCCATACGGGAAAAGGCTGTCATCGCATCAACTCCTCAGTCCTTTCAGGCGCGACCCCGCCCGCGGCGTTCGCCCTTGCGTTCGCGGCGCTTGGACTTGGCGGCGTTGGCAGCGGCGCGGCGCTTGCCTTCGCTCGTTTCGCTGAATTTGGGTTCGTCGAGGGGCAGCGCATCGCCGAGCGCTTCGTCGAAACCGAGCAGCCCCATGCTTTCGGCGAAATGTTGCGGCAGGGTGGCGGTCACGTCGATCTGGCCGCCATCGGGATGGTCGATCCGCAGGCGGCGCGCGTGCAGGTGCATCTTGCGGCTGACGCCCCCGGTCAGGAACGCCGCCGGCCCGCCATATTTGCCGTCGCCGACAATCGGGTGGCCGATCGCCGCCAAGTGGACGCGCAATTGGTGCGTGCGACCGGTATAGGGCTGCAGCTCGACCCAGGCAGCGCGGTTGCCCGCGCGCTCGATGACGCGATAGCGCGTGCGGGCGGGCTGGCCCTCTTCCTCGTCGACATGCATTTTCTCGCCGCCGGTGCCGGGCTGCTTGGCGATGGCGAGCTCGATCATGCCGTCCTCGATGCTCGGCACACCGACGACGAGCGCCCAATAGACTTTGCGCGCGGTGCGGCTGGAAAAGCTCTTGGCGAAATAGCCGGCGGCGCGCGCGGTGCGGGCGATGAGCAGGACGCCCGAGGTATCCTTGTCGAGCCGGTGGACCAGCTTGGGGCGCGGCTCGTCATCCTCGTGCAGCGCGTCGAGCAGGCCATCGACATGCTCGGTCGTCTTGGTGCCACCCTGCGTCGCAAGGCCGGGCGGCTTGTTGATCACGATCGCCGCAGCGTCCTGATGGATCACCAGCTCGCGCGCGAAAGCGATTTCGTCTGGGCTAAGGACCTTGCGCTGGCGCGGCTTGGGCTTGTCGGCACGCGGCGGCTCGGCGGGCGGCACGCGGAGGACTTGCCCGGCGGTGAGCCGGTCGCCCGGCGTCGCCCGCGCGCCATCGATGCGCAGCTGCCCGGTGCGCGCCCATTTGGCGACCGTCGTGAAGCTGGTATCGGCCAGATGCCGCTTGAACCAGCGATCGAGCCGAATGCCGTCATCATCATCGCCGACGGTGAACTGGCGAACTTCGCCGCTACTCATGCGAACGCCCGCATGATGCCGAGCCCGGCAAACACCGCCAGCACCGATCCGACCACCGAGACCAGCGCATAGCTCAGCGCCGCCCCCCAGTCGCCCCGCTCGATGATCGTCGCCGCATCGAGCGCAAAGGCGGAAAAGGTGGTGAAGCCGCCGAGTACGCCGACGCCGAGCAGCAACCGCCACGGCTCGCTGGCCCCCGCCATCCGCGCGAGGCCGCCCGCGAGCAAGCCCATCGCCAGCCCGCCCGCCAGATTGACGGTCAGCGTGCCCCACGGGAAGCCTGCCCCCAGCCACGCCGTCATCGCGCGCCCGACCAGCAGCCGCGCGCCCGATCCCAGCGCGCCGCCGAGCATGACGAGGAGAATAGGTACCATGGCAGCCGCGTTAGCGCGAATGCAGGGACTTGCGAAGGGGCGGTGGGAGGAGTGCATGGTTCCCTACTCCACAACCCCTCTCCCCTTGAGGGAGTTCGGGGTCGGCCATGCCCCCGGCATGGCCTAAAC
>JBOFDB010000389.1:0-3783 GCA_051646545.1 Sphingomonas sp. | reverse complement strand
GCGGCAATAGCCGACGTTGGGGCCATTGCTGCCGATTGCAGTGATATCCCGAACGGTAGCTCTAGGCACAAGCCGATGTTCAGGCGCAGTCTTCCTTGGAAACGATGCCGCTGATCAAATCATCAAGGCGGTTCAGTCGCTCGTTCCATTCCTGACGGTGATAGTCGATCCAATCCTGCAACGGCGCAAGCCCGGCAGGATCAAATTGGCAAGTGCGCACCCTCCCAACCTTGGTTGAGCAGACAAGCTTGGCTTCCTCAAGGACGGCGAGGTGCTGGCCTATTGCCGTCTTGCTGATAGTCAGTACCGCAGCGAGTTCAGAAACGCTTGCGGGCCGTTCCGCAAGATGCCTCACCATGCGACGGCGATTGGCGTCACCGAGCGCATGAAACAGAAGATCGACTCTCGACGAGCGGCCAGACTCTCCGGCAGGCTGGATCATGCTGGCCGCAGTTCTGAAGCCATCGCGTCGAGAAGGAAGTCCCATCCCATCCGGCGCATTGCCGGGCCGTCGGCGCCTTCGAAATAAACTGCTTGATGCGTGAGCAAGACCTCGCTCTTGTCGCCGTGCGGCGCAATTTCTACGGTGACCACGGCAGCAGACACGCGGGCCTGATCGACGTCAAGCGTTTGGAAGAACACGATCCGAGCGTTATCGACGATCTCTGCATAAGTTGAGGTCCAGCACAGCTCCTTTCCGGCGATAGGAGTGCCTGGCCGCATCCGGGCGGTGAGCTTCTCCTCACCGCCTAGACGGAAGTCAAAGCTGTAGGACAGCGGCTCGTGTGCGGGACTAGCAGCGTACCACCTGTTCTTGCGGTCCTGAAAAGCGAAGGCGTCGAAAATCGCGGACGGAGCCGCATTGCAGTTTTTGCGGATTTCGAAGGTGTCGTGGATAATGGTCATGGCCTCGCTCCTCAGTGAAGTTTGAACTTCACTAACCCTCCCAAAGGTGGTCAGTCAAGTCTAGACTTCACTATTGCGCCCGCGCTTGTTTGATCGGCGGTGGGCATGGAGGCGCCGAGCGCAACCGGCGCTTATCTATCGCGTTTTTGCGGGCAATGCGAACGCCGCTCATTGAAACTCGCAGATGCTGCCGAATGGCCGCACTTAGCGCGAGCTGCTGTCAGACGATTACCCGCCGACCCATCGACGGATTCCGGCAGAAGCTGCCGTTGAACACCCGACCTGCTACCGCGCATTTGGTCGAAACCCACCCCCTGTCCTACACCCCCAACCCATGTCATCCTGCCCCAATGGCGCCCGTCTTGCCTCGCCCCGCCAGCCACCGTCACGCGCTCATCCGGCGGAATGGGGCAACATTGGGGGGACGTAGTGTCAACTTCGTCAACTTCGGTCGGGTAAGCGCAGGCACGACTCGCAACAGGCGTGGGGCGTGGTGCCCGCCCTTGCCCCCTGCCCCGCTTTCCGCTATGCGGCGCGCCTTCCAGCGTGACAGCGATGGAATTCGTGCGGGAGGTGGGCTTGCAAGGGCCCGCCGCTACCACCGCTAAACTTGAACCGGCCGGGTTTCCCGGCCTGCTACAGAGTGAGGACTATGGCCAAGAAGATTACCGGCTATATCAAGCTGCAGGTGCCCGCCGGCGCTGCCAATCCGTCGCCGCCGATCGGCCCGGCGCTGGGTCAGCGCGGCGTCAACATCATGGAATTCTGCAAGGCGTTCAACGCGCAGACCGGTGACCAGGAAAAGGGCACGCCGCTGCCCACGATCATCACCGTCTATGCCGACCGTAGCTTTTCCTTCGTCACCAAGATGCCGCCCGCGACCTTCCTCATCAAGAAGGCGGCGAACCTGAAGTCAGGCTCGAAGGAGCCGGGCAAGGTTTCGGCGGGCAAGATCAAGCGCTCGCAGCTTAGCGAAATCGCCCAGGTCAAGATGAAGGACCTGAACGCCAACGATATCGAGGCGGCAACGCGCATCATCGAAGGCTCCGCCCGCGCGATGGGCCTTGAAGTGGTGGAGGGCTGAAACGATGGCAACGCTGACCAAGAAAGCCAAGGCGCTGGCCACCGCGGTTGACCGCGACAAGCTCTACACCGTCGACGAGGCGATTGCGCTCGCCAAGGCGAATGCGACCAGCAAGTTCGACGAGACGATCGAAGTCGCGATGAACCTGGGCGTCGATCCGCGCCATGCCGACCAGATGGTGCGCGGCGTCGTCACCCTCCCCAAGGGCACCGGCAAGACGGTGCGCGTCGGCGTCTTTGCGCGCGGCCCCAAGGCCGATGAAGCGCGCGAAGCGGGTGCCGATGTCGTGGGTGCCGAAGACCTGATGGAAATCGTTCAGGGCGGCACGATCGATTTCGATCGCTGCATCGCCACGCCCGACATGATGGGCATTGTCGGCCGCCTGGGCAAGGTGCTCGGCCCCAAGGGCCTGATGCCCAACCCCAAGCTCGGCACCGTGACGATGGACGTCGCCAAAGCCGTGAAGGACGCCAAGGGCGGCCAGATCGAATATCGCGTCGAAAAGGCGGGCATCATCCACGCCGGCGTCGGCAAGGCGAGCTTTGCGGCGGAAGACCTGCGCGCCAATTTCGACGCGCTGGTCGACGCGGTGGTCAAGTCCAAGCCGTCGGGCGCCAAGGGCAAATACGTCAAGAAGATCGCCATCAGCTCGACCATGGGCGCGGGCATCAAGGTCGATACGGCAGAAGTCGGGGCGTAAGCGCCCGGACTATTGACGAATGGAATGGCGGGATCGGTCGACAGGCCGGTCCCGCTGTTCATTTGGGGCAAGGGACGGCGCAAGCGGCGGCGATGGCGCCCTCGCCGTTCAGAATTTGGGGGATGCCTCAGTCGTAGCCGGGGTCGGCGGTGGCGCCGGGCTGATGACGGCGGGAGCGGCCGGCGCGGCGGGTGCAGCCGTGCTTGCAGCCGGGGCGTTGGTGGCAGGGACAGTGGCGGCCGGGGCGCCGGGCGCAGCGGGAGCGGGCACCGCCGCTGCCTCCCCTGCAGCATCGGCAAGGTGATGCCGCTTGCGCCACTTCGCCCCGTGCAGCGCCTCGATCTCCTCGGCACGCTGCCGCAGATAGACTTGCCGCGTGGTGACATAGGGATTGGGATCGTTGGCGCGCAGATCGCGGATCTGGTCATCGGTCTCGGCGCGGCGATCAAGCCCGCGCAGCGTCGTCGCCGGAATGCCAAAGGCCAGGGTGTTGAAGGGGAAACCGATCGTCAACGGCACCAGAAACCGGTCCGCGACATCGCCAATAAAGTCACGCGGTGTCGTCGCCCCGTAAAAGGGCAGATAGATGAACGTCCCCGGCTTCACGCCATAATAGCCAAGCGTATTGGCAAGGCCATTATGGCGATAAGGCAAATGAAATGGCTTGTTCTTGGCGACATCCATCAACCCCGCCACGCCGATGGTGGAATTGATGGTGAAGCGGCCCAAGGTCTCCGCCGCCTTGCCCGGCTTGAATTGCAACAGGTAATTGACGAACACAATCGGCTCATCAAGATTCAACAGCAAGTGACGCAGGCCACCGCGCACCGGACTGGGCACGGCGTGTTTATAGCCCAGCGCCATCGGTGCGAAGACCGCTTTGTCGACTTTCTCGGTGACTTGATAGGATTTTAAATTGGTCGCCTCCAGCGGATCGCCCGGCGCATGGCCGCGCTGGCCCGTGACGGTGATCTCGCTGCCCGGCTTGGGCTTGGTCGGCGACGGCGCGGCGGTTGGCGGCGCCGGCGCGGCAGCGGGGGGCGCGGCGGGGGGCGCGGCGGGGGATGGTGCGGGGGCAGCGGGGGGCGCCGTC
>JBOFDB010000107.1:0-1527 GCA_051646545.1 Sphingomonas sp. | reverse complement strand
TGGGCACGCAAGCCCTCTGGCAGAGCCACAAAATCATGCTAGAGCGGCGCGGCCATGACTGATCCTGTGCCCACCGCTTCGCCTCCAGCCGATGATGCGCCCACCAATGGCATGCGGCTGCGCCTGCAACGCGGCGGCGGTTTTTTTGGCTGGGTGCGGCGGCGGTGGCAACGGCGCTGGTTCCGCTGGGGCGCGCTGACCGGTGGCGGCGGCATCTTGCTCGCGGTGGTCGGCTGGTTCGTGATTGCGGCAGGGCTGCCCGATGCCGAACAGCTGGTCGAATATCAGCCGCCTTTGCCGACCATCGTCCGCGATACCGCGGGTGACCCCAGCCACAGTTTTGCCCGCGAACGCCGGGTGCAGCTTGACTATGAAGAATTCCCCCCGCTGCTTGTCCGCGCCTTTCTGGCTGCAGAAGACAGGACCTTCTTTGATCATGGCGGCGTCGATTATCCGGGCGTGTTTGGCGCGGTGATCGATTATGTGACAAAGATCGGCTCGGGCGAACGCGCGCGCGGCGGTTCGACGATTACGCAGCAGGTGGCCAAGATGGTCCTGCTGGGCGATGAATATTCGATCACCCGCAAATTGCGCGAAATGGTGCTCGCCATGCGGATTGAGGGGGTGCTCTCGAAAGAGCAGATCCTGTCGCTCTACCTCAACCAAATCCCGATGGGGCGGCGCAGCTTTGGCGTGCAGGCGGCGGCGCGCGCCTATTTTGACAAGGATGTCGCCGATCTGGCGCTCCATGAAATGGCGTTCCTCGCTACCCTGCCCAAGGCGCCGGAAACCTATGGCCGGGCGCGCAATGCCCGCGCGGCCATCGCGCGGCGCAACTATGTGCTTGGCGAAATGGAACGGTCGGGCTGGATCACGCCCGCGCAGCAAGCCGCTGCCAACGCGATGCCGCTGGGCCTGCGGCCGACGGCGGGCACCCAATTCCGCGCAGTCGGCGGCTATTTCATGGAAGAGGTGCGCCGCCAGTTGATCGACCAGTTCGGGGAAAATGCCGAAACCGGCCCGAACAGTGTCTATTCGGGCGGCCTGTGGGTGCGGACATCCTATGACGACCGGCTGCAGCGCGCGGCCGAACGTTCCCTGCGTGCCGGCCTGATGCGTTACCATGCCGGGCGCGGCTGGACCGGACCGATTGCGACCATCCCGATCGACGATGACTGGGCGAGCCGTCTGCAATCCTCCTTCCTCGGCGTCGATTATGAGGATTGGCGTGTCGCCGTCGTCGTCAGCAAGGAAGGCAGCGTCGCCACCATTGGTTTCGCCGACGGGGAAACCGCCCGCCTGCCAGCGGGCAACGCCAGCATGGGCACCCGCGAAGGCGGCACCGCATTCAGCCGGATGCGGCCCGGCGACATCATCCTCGTCGATCAGGTGGCGGGCGACACGTACCAGCTGCGCACCGTCCCGGGCATTTCCGGCGGTTTCATCGCGCAAAGCCCGACCTCGGGCCGGGTCTTCGCGATGCAGGGCGGCTTCGATTCGCGCCTGTCGAGTTTCAACCGCGCCACC
>JBOFDB010000487.1:0-1527 GCA_051646545.1 Sphingomonas sp. | reverse complement strand
TACCGTTCAAGCCGCAGAACATGTCCAACAATGCCGCGGTGACCGGCGATGGCGGCGAGATCGGGCGGGCGCAGGCCTTGCAGGCGATCGCCTGCGGGGCCCCGCCACACACCGACATGAACCCGGTGCTGCTGAAGCCTCAGGCCGACCGCACCTCGCAACTGATCGTCCATGGGCGGGTGCGCGGCACATTGGGCGCGGGCAATTACCGGCAGGCACGCGCGGCCCTGCTGGGCGAGGTGCTTGCCAGCTATGAACGGTTGCGTCAGGCCTGCGATATCGTCGTGGTGGAAGGGGCCGGCTCCCCGGCGGAAATCAACTTGCGCGCGGGCGACATCGCCAACATGGGTTTTGCGCGGGCGGCAGGGGTGCCGGTGGTGCTGGTCGGCGATATCGACCGCGGCGGGGTGATTGCTGCCATCGTCGGCACCCGAACGGTGATCGATCCGGCCGACGCCGCCATGATACAGGGCTTTATCATCAACAAGTTCCGGGGCGATCCCGCCCTGTTCGCCGACGGTTACACCCAGATCGAGAGCCTGTCAGGCTGGCGCGGCTTTGGCGTCGTTCCCTGGCTGGGCGCGACCGCTCGTCTGCCCAGCGAGGATGCCGTGGTGCTGGAGCGGGGCAGGGCGCGACCGCAAGGGTGCAAGCTGATCGCCTGCCCGATCCTGCCGCGCATCTCCAATTTCGACGATCTCGATCCGCTGAAACTGGAAGCGGGGGTTGAACTGCTGATGGTCCCGCCCGGAAGGCCGATCCCGGCGGAGGCGGCGTTGATCATCCTTGCCGGATCGAAGGCGACCATGGCCGATCTGGCGGCGCTGCGCGGCGAAGGCTGGGACATCGACATCTTGGCGCATCATCGGCGCGGCGGGCTGATCCTGGGGCTTTGCGGGGGGTATCAGATGCTTGGGCGGGCCATTGCCGACCCTGATGGGCTGGAAGGGCCACCGGGCACCACCAGCGGGCTTGGCCTGCTCGATGTCGAGACCACCTTGCACACGCTCAAGACGCTGCGCCCGGTCAGCGGCACGGCGATGGGCGCGCCTTTCCAGGGGTATGAAATGCATATGGGCCAGACCAGCGGGCCGGATACCCAGCGCCCCTTCGCCCTGCTCTCCGATGGCCGCCGTGACGGTGCCATCAATGCGGCGGGCACGGCGTTCGGCTCTTATGTCCACGGCCTGCTGGCCGACGCCGGGCTGCGCCGCGCGCTGCTGTCGCGTTTCGATGCCGAAGCCGGGGGCGTGGATTATGGCTCCTCGGTCGAGGGAGCGCTGGACGAAATCGCCGCCGCGCTGGAGGAGCATCTCGATATCGACGCGCTGGTGGCGTTAGCCGGAACTGGGGTCATGGCGGGAGGCCGCGCGTGACCAGCCTGCTGGTGCTGGGCGGTGCGCGTTCGGGCAAGAGCCGCTATGCGCAGCATCGCGCCGAAGCTTTGCCCGGCGCGCTCGTCTATCTGGCGACCGCCCAAGCCTTTGACGAGGAAATGCGCGAGCGGATCACCCTGCACCGTGCCGA
>JBOFDB010000451.1:0-4106 GCA_051646545.1 Sphingomonas sp. | reverse complement strand
GCCGCCGATTATCAAAGCTTCCGCCTGTCGCTGAAGGATCATCCGATGACCTTCATCCGCCCGACGCTGAAAGCCGAAGGCGTGTTGAGCTGTGCGGAAACCAGCGCGGCCAAGGCGGGTCGTCACGTCATGACGGGCGGCGTTGTGCTGGTCCGCCAGCGGCCAGGCAAGGGCAATGCCATCTTCATCACGCTGGAGGATGAGACGGGGATCACCAATGTGCTTTTATGGGCGCGGCTGTTTGAACGCTATCGCCGCCAGGTGATGGCATCGCGGCTGATGGTGGTGGCGGGCGAAATTCAGCGCAGCCGCGAAGGCGTCGTCCACCTGATGGGCGCGCGCGTGTTCGACCGCACTGACCTGCTCGATTTGTTGATGGACAAGCCAACCGCGCTGCCTGCGGTCGTCACCGACCCCGGCCATCCCCCGCCCCCACGCCACCGCCATCCGCGCGATGTGCGGATTTTGCCGGGATCAAGGGACTTTCATTGAGGGGAGTCGGAAAACACCGCCATCCCCGCGAAGGCGGGGATCCATTGTGGCTGATCTTTCGGCCAAAGCCCCAGCGTTAGCCAGAATGGATTCCCGCCGTCGCGGGAACGAGCTCCTCAGCGCACTTTACTTCACCCGTGGAAACCGCTGCAGCGCCGCCGCGATCACTCGCCCGTTAACCTGCGTTTCGATATCCTCGCGCGTATTGCCCAGCCGCACGATCACCATGCCCCGGCCATGGCCATTGTCATGACTCGTCACGATATGCTGGCCCAGATGCCCCTCCGCACTCGCCACGCTGGCGGACGCGCCCGGATACATCTGCCCTTTGCCCCGCACCGGATTGTTGACCCATAATTGCCCGCCATAGCCGGGATAGGTCGGCGCCGGCGTCTTCATGAAGGCAAGCCAGTCCGGCGATACGATCTGGGTTTTGCCATCAGGGCTCTTGCCATCGAGCAGCACCATGCCGAACCGTCCCCAATCGGGCAGCGACATGTAAATGATCGACCCGCCGATCTGCGTGCCGGCCCCATCGAAATCGAGCACCGCGCTGGTGATGCCAGCGGGGCGGAACAATCGTTCCTCGGCAAAGCGGCGATAGGCCTCGGCGCGCACGCGCGGATCATGGCTGGGCGTCAATTGCCGCGTGATGATTTCCGCCAGCAACAGCGAGGTAAGCGAGCTATATTTCCACAGGCTGCCCGGCTTTACTTCCAATGGCATCGCGATTTCACGCGCGGCCATATCATTGGTGCCACCGACGAACAGCACCTGGTTGGTGTCCGAATTTTCTATGGGATCGCCAACTTCGACATGGCGCAGCCCCGAACTCATGTTCATCAACTGCCGCAGCGTGATCGCCGCGCGGGGATCGCCGGGCTTGGCATGCCACTCCGCCACCGGGGCGGGGGCATCAAGCTTCAGCTTGCCATCGGCGACCAGCGCGCCGACCAGAAAGCCCGTTACCGTTTTCGCCATCGACCAGCTGATGAAACGGTTGTCGTCCGAATAGCCCGCTTGATAGCGTTTGGCGACGACCTGCCCATCATCCAGAATCAGGACAGCGCGCGTATCACCCTGATCAACCGCGAAAAACGGATCGGTCAGCGCATCCGGTCGGGCGGGCGCATCCGCGCCAACAGCGGTGGCAAGCGCCAGGCCAATGGCAGCAATCAGAGCCCTTCCCTTCCTCATGCCGCCACTCTATCCTCCGGCGTTATGATTGCAAGGCGACGTTGGGCGCTGGGGGCGCTGGTGATTTTGGTGGCGGCCGGGCTGGCGGGCTTTGCCTATGTTCGGGCGTTGACCCCCAAGTTGACGCTGGGCGTCGGCTATGCTGCCCGCGTCGGCTGTGGCTGCCGGTTCATCGGCAATCGTCCGCTGGCGAGCTGTTACCATGACTTTGAACCGGGTATGGAGCCCATCCGCCTGAGTGAGAATGCGGCGGCAAAATCGGTAACGGCCTATGTGCCGCTGATCGCCAGCCGCACCGCCCGGCTTGACCCGGTCCTTGGCTGTCAGCCCGACCCCCTCAAGCCCTAATATCGCGGCGGGGCAGCGCGATTCATGCTAACGCGGCGAAAGCCGTGGAAGCGGTTGCGGGAATAGCTTTTTGAATCAGTGCGGGTAATGCGGGCGCCCTGGCATTGGCTGGCAGGATTTGGGGACTTCAGGGATTGGGCCAATGATCGATATCGATCACGCGCTTGACCACCGCTCGACGGAGCAGATGTCGGCCAGCCCCGAACCCGGTTATATCAACGGCATTCGCCAGGCGATTGCCGATATCGCGCTCGACACGCGCGGATGGACGGAAAGCTGGGCCGCCCCGGTCGTCGTCGCTTCGGCGCCGCAGGGATTTGGCGAGGAAAGCTGGGACATTGTTCAGGACGCGACCTGCATCGCCTGGCTGATCAAGGGCGAGCAGGTCGTCAGCGAAGTCCCCCGCTTTGTCGGCCGCACGACCGTCGCCGGGGATCGCCGCATCAACTTGCAACTGCGCGGCATGCCGGCACGCTATCGCGCGCCCGGTCCCACGCATTTCTGCCAATTCTACATCAACGACGCCTTGCTTGCCCGAGTCGCCGATGGGCTCGGCACCGCGGCCGAGTTGCGCAACGACTTGATCATGACGACTGACCCGGCGCTATGGTCATTGCTCGACGCTTATGCCGTCCGCGCGACCAGCCGGACGCGGCCCGCTAGCCGGGTCGAGATGGAAGCGCGGGCGTTGTTGGTGGTCGAGCGGCTATTGACCCAGCACCACGCGATCCGCCCATCGGCGCCGATGCGGGGCGGGCTTGCGCCATGGCAATTGCGCCGCGCCTGCGACGCCATGGATGCCGCGATCGATGGCAGCATCGGGCTGGATGACCTCGCCGACATCGTCGGTTGCTCGCCCACCCATTTCAGCCGCGCGTTCAAGCAATCGACCGGCCTTGCGCCTTTCCACTGGCTCGCCGAACGCCGGATCGACCGGGCGAAGGATTTGCTTGAGCAAGGCCGCCTTTCGCTCGCCGAAGTCGCGCTGGCGGTGGGCTTTGCCGCCCAGCCGCAATTCACCACCGCTTTCGGACGCGCCACTGGCATGACCCCGGCAAAATGGCGTCGCGAACGCCGGGGGTAACCGCGCGGCGACGCGGTCTTTGGCTGGCGCGGTCCAGCCAATCGCGCGAGCCTGGCGCGTCAGCTTGCCCAATTTGCTTAATTTTTTCCATTTTTAATGAAATTTCATGCGACTAGCCAAAGCTTTTGGGCAGGGCACTTGTGTGATAACGTCTCCTCGGCGAGTAACGATCAGCTTAGTTGAAGTGACGCTTTCTATCGATGAAGGTAGTCAGAATAGATGACCACACTGCGCGCTTGGGACCATCTTGACCAGCACATGCACGTCGACCTTGTCGGGGTGCACTCGACTTGGTCTGCGCCGGTCGCGCGGCTGGTCGCACCGCAGGGTTTTGGCGAACAGGTCTGGCAAGACGAGGAAAGAGACACGTATTTCGCAATGCGTCTGAGTGGCGCCCGGGTGACGCAGGCCCGTGGCCATCGCGCTGGGGTCATGAGCAGGACCGGCGGCAATTTCGTGCTTCAGGTGCCAGGCACGACCAATCGCTTCGTTGCCGACGGCTGGTGTGAGACGGCCCATGTCGCCCTTAACCCGGACTTGCTCGATCGCGCCGCCGCGCTTGCCGGTCAACCGAAACTGAGTGGCAGGCTGCGCCCCGACATCGTGTTTCCGGAGAAGCAGCAAGAGCTGGACATGATGGTACGCCATTATGTGCGACGCGCGATGAACAGCGCCAATCCGCCGACAACGCTGGAAATGGAGTCGCGGATACTGCATATCCTCGATCGCCTGCTATGCCTGCATTCAGACAAGAATACGGATCAAAGATTTCGCGGCGGATTGTCTAATCTCCAACTCCGACGACTGGCCGATTATGTCGACGCGAACATGGGGGAGCATATTTCTCTGGAGACATTGTCAGAGATAGCGGGTTGCGGCGCGCGACATTTTCCGCGCGCCTTTCGCCAGGCCACCGGCGTGCCGCCACACCGCTGGCTTGTCATGCGCCGCCTTGAACGTGCCAAAGAACGGCTATCGACGTCAT
>JBOFDB010000118.1:0-5635 GCA_051646545.1 Sphingomonas sp. | reverse complement strand
GGGGCAATCCCCGCCGCCGCTTCCGCCGCTGCCAGACGCGCCAACCGCTCGGCACCGGCTGGGGTAATTTCAGGAAGCACTGGCGTGAGGATGCGGTGTTCGATCATCAACGCCACCACCTCCACCGCCCGGGGCGCGACAAGCAGGCGCAGCAGTTCATTGGCGATCCGCTCGCGCGACAGCGCCATCAGATCGTTGGCGCGCGCCGTGCATGCCGACAGGCCTGCCGTGTCCATCAGGGCGCCAAAGCGGGCGTGAAAGCGAAAAAAGCGCAGGATGCGCAAATGATCTTCGGCGATACGCTGATAGGGGTCACCAATGAACCGCACCACACCGGCGGCAAGATCGGCCAGACCGTCGAAATAATCGTAGATTTTACCCGATGGATACTCGGCATAAAGCGCGTTGATCGTGAAATCGCGCCGCCTCGCGTCCTCGCGCCAATCATCGGTGAAGGCGACGGTCGCATGTCGGCCATCGGTCGCGATGTCGCGTCGCAGCGTCGTAACCTCGATCGGGCCGCTCGCCAGCACGGCGGTGACGGTGCCATGGGCAAGCCCGGTCGGCACCGCGCGAATGTCCGCCGCTTTTAATCGGTTCATCACGGCATCGGGCGAAAAGCGGGTGGCGAGATCGACATCGGTCACGGGTACGCCGAGCAAGCTGTCGCGCACCGCCCCGCCGACGACCCGCGTCTCGCCCGCCGCCATGTCAAGCGCCTCGGCCAGCCGCGCCAGCCCGTCGCGGTGGCGCCATGGCGCGTCGGGCAACAGGGGGGGCATCAAATAAACCCCCGCAGCCGCATCGACAGGTTGACGATCATCGCCGCCGTCGCGCCCCAAATCCGGCGATCCTTCCAGAGGATTTCATAATAATGGCGCTCGCGCCCGTCCCACATCCGGGCAACGCGGCGGTGATGGGCGGGATCGAGCAGGAAAGCGAGCGGCACTTCAAACAAGGCCGCAACTTCTGCCGCGCTGGGGGCGAGCGGCAGGTCGGGGGGCACGACACCGATAACGGGCGTCACTTCATAGCCAGTGACGGTGCGATAGACATCGGTCGTCCCCACGACGTGGACATGGTCGGGGGCAAGGGCGATTTCCTCATGCGCCTCGCGCAGGGCGGCGGCAACGATGCTGGCGTCGTCGGGATCGACCCGGCCGCCGGGAAAAGCGACCTGGCCGGCATGGCGCCGCATCGTTTCGGGCCGCTGGGTCAGAATGACGCCGGGCTCGGCACGGTCGGTCACGGGAATCAGGACGGCCGCCGCCGTCACTTGATCAAAGGGCAGACCGGCAAGGTCGATGTGATCGCCCGCCAGCACAGGCGCGGGTTCCGCCATGCCCGCCGCCAGCGCGTCGCCCAGGCGCTGCGCCAGGCTCATGCCCCGGGCTCGAGCGGGAAGAAGGCGCCGCCGCTCCACACGCCGGGCGGCACATCGTTCCCGGCAAGCGCGATGTCGGCGAGTTCGTAATAGAGGGATCGCGCGACCAATGCCTCCATGCCACCGCGCACGGCGAGATAGGGGCGGGGGCCATCACCAGTTTCAACAAAGCGGAGCCGGTGGTCCGGCCCTGCCACAATCAGGTCGCCGGTATTGAGGCGGAAGGTCAGCTGCGCCTCGCGGCCCAGGCCCGCCGCTTTCATCTCCACCGCGATGAACGGCGCATCCTCGACATCGATATCAAGCTTTTCGACCGGAGTGACTAGCACATAGCGGCCATCGCTTTCGCGCCGCAACACCGTCGAAAACAGGCGGACCATGTTGATGCGGCCGATGGGCGACCCGTCATGAAACCAGGTGCCGTCGCGGGCGATGCGCATGCCGCTATGCCCGCAATGCGGCGGATTCCATCGATCGATCGGCGGCAGACGCTGCTCGCTCGCCAGCTGCGCAATATCGGCGAGCGACAGCGCGGCAAGGTCGGCAAGGGGCTCCATCGGCATCGTCAGACCGGTTAGGCCAGCACCGGGCCGGGGTAAAGCCGCCGTTGGTCAGGCCGCGCAATCGGGCTCGATCGTTCCCGCACCGTCCGGCACCGCATCGCCGTGTGCGAGCAGGCGATGCGGCTCGACCGGTCCGGGCAGGCGCCATTGCCGCGTGCGATCAGCGGTGAAGCCGAAAAAGCGGCCATAATAGTCAGGGTCGCCGATCAGCATGATCGCCTTGTCCCCGCGTCGGGTTGCGGCGGCGAGCGCGCTGCGGGTCAGTTCTCTGCCGATGCCGCCGCGCTGCAGGCTCGGCTCCACCGCTACCGGGCCCATCAACACCATCGGCACAAGGCGCCCGTCATCGCCGACGAACCGTACCGGCCAGCACTGGATCGAACCGATCAGCCGCGTTTCCGCCAGTGCCGCAAACGACAGATCCGCGATCGGGCTGGTCCCCGCCCTCAACCGATAGGCCGTGCGCGTCCGACGATCAGGGCCAAAGGCGCGATCGAGCAGGTCGTCAATCGCGCCGGGCGGCACCGTCTCGATCGAAACAAGGGGCAGGGTCACATCGCATCGTCCATTAAGCGGCGACGCGCCCTTAACGTTGCCGGCCACGCGCGCAACCCCGCTTTGCGCGGCGCACGAATTTGCTATGGGCGCTTGCTGTCAAAAAGGGGCGAGCGCTTGGACGATCAACTGTTTCTGGAACTGCACAATCTTGAGGTGTCGGTGCTGACGGGCATCTATTCGGAGGAAACCCACCTGCCGCAGCCGCTCAGCATCTCGATCACCGCTGAGCTGGATTGCCCGCGCCATTTCGCGCCCGACACCCGGCTTGCCGAATCGAAAAACTATCTCGATCTCAAGCACGCAGCGACAACCGCGCTGCCGCCCGGGCTACACTTCACGCTGATCGAAGGCGTGGCAGACCATATTTGCGAGACGCTGTTCCTGCAGGACACAAGGGTGCGGCGCGTGACCGTCAAGATCGTCAAGCTTGCCATCGCCGAAGCGGGCGAATCGATCGGCATCACCCTAATCCGCCACCGACCTTAATCCGCCACCGCGCCTGACGCGCCGTCAGCGGCGGGGCAGCGTCCGGGTGCAGGGGCCAAGCGATTGCTGCACAAAGGCATAATCCTGCGCCGCCGCCGTCGCATTGGCCTCATCCGCCCCCGCCAGCACTTTGGCCGGCAGATTGTCGGGCAAGAAACAGGCGAGGCGGTACCACAGCAAGGTGTCGCGGGCCGGTGCCCTGGCTGATTCGTCGACGACTTCGGTCAGCGCGACCGACCAGGTCTTTACCTCGCCAGGGCGGCTGATGACGCTGATCGACACGGGCCGATTGTCAGCGGTGGTCAGGAAGAACTGGGTTTCGCCTTCGCCGGGCAAGGCGCCCGGAACGTGGAACGCGTTGCCGATGCCCGTCACCTCGGGGGGCGCGGCGGGATCGATCACCTCGGCGGCGATGCCGCGCGCGCGGGTATCGAGCGGCGCGCTCCACGGTTGTTGCGAGCTGTCACCGGTCAACTGAATTTGGTCAGCCTGTCCCACGACAGGACGGCCAAAGAGCAATACCCGCTGTTTTTTCAGCTTGGCGACATGGCCTTTCGCATCGGCGGGAAGGTCGATCAGATACTCGATCACCTTGGGCAAGGCTTGGGGTCCGCGCAGCAGATTGTTGAGCGCCGCCGTTACCAACAGCCTTTGTTGACCGTTCGCCACGCCGACCGCATCGCGCGGATTTACTTTCTGCGTCCGCGTGATCGTAACGTCCGCAATTATCGGCGATTTCAGCACCAGATCAGCAATATCGGCATAGCTTGGCGTTGCTGTCGCTGCCGGGGACGCAACCAGAGCCGCCGCCGGGCGTTGCGGCGAGGCGGTAGGTGGCGATGCCGTCGCCGTCACCGCCGCAACCAAGGACAGCGCGGATAGCGCGCAACCGATATAAGAGAGGGAGTGCATGGCGATGCCGAATAATCGATCGCGCGACGATCATACAGCAATAAAATTGCCATGCAGCGCCGCTACGACAGCCGCGCCCGACAAAGCGTTTGCGTCATCGAAAAGCTGGCGATAGAGATTGGGCGAGTGAGTTCGGACAACGTGGCTCATCGCGCACCGCTGCCGGTCGGACATTCTGCTCCGATCAGGGCGGGCAAAATGCCTGAAGAAAAATGGGAGTTACGTACCTGAATGGCTTACGCAGACCGCAATAACAGCGGCAGCCGGCTGGCCGCGATCATCATCGTTCTGGCGATCCAGGGCGCGCTCGGCTATGCCTTCATCACCGGCCTGGCGTATAACTACGTCAAGAAGGTGGCTGAAAAGCTGAATACCTTTGACGTGGCGCCGCCGCCGCCGCCGCCGCCAGATCAGCCGCCGCCGCCGCCGCCGCCGGATCAGCCGCTTCAGCCGCCGCCGGTCGTCACGCCGCCGGCCGCCGTGGTGATCCAGCAGCCGAGCCCGGTTGTCATCAACACCGTGTCGACGCCGCCGCCGGTCTACACACCGGCACCGCCCGCGCCGCCAGCGCCTCCTCCGGCGCCGCCGGCACCGAAGCTGGCGCAGGGCGCGCAGGCGCGCGGCAACCCGCAGGATTGGTTCCCGAACGATTATTATCCGCCCGCCGCCAAGCGCGCCGGGATCGGTGGCCGCGTTACCGTCATGGTCGCGGTTGGTACCAACGGGAAAGTGACGAGTTGCCATGTGGTATCGTCCAGCGGCAACCAGGATCTTGACGACACGACCTGCAAGCTCGCCCAGCGCTTTGGCAAATACAAGCCGGCGCTCGACAACAGCGGTCAGCCGATCGAGACGCAAGTGCGGCTCGGGCCGATCCGCTGGGAAGTGAAGGACGAACAGTAAAGCGGCGTCGGGTCGGCGGCACGCTCGTCGACCCATGCGCCAAAAGCCTTTAATTACGTTGACGCATCATAGATTTTGACGAGGAAAGAACCGAAATGCTCACCACCATTCTCGCTGCTGGCGCCGGCGCCAAGTCCGCTGCCGAACAGTATGGTTTCTGGAACGCGCTCAACCAGGGCGGCGTGATCTCGTACAGCGTCGCGATTACGCTCGCGCTGTTCCTGTTCTTCTCGCTCTACATCCTGTTCACCAAGCTCATTGAGCAGAACAAGGTGATCTCGCAGGGCAAGCGCGTCCGCCAGAGCTTCTGGAACGCCAACAATCTGCGCGAAGCGGCCGCCAAGCTCGACAAGAACTCGGCCTATAAGCAGATCGTCGATGACGGTCTGGCCGCGCAGGACCAGCATTCGATGCTGACCGATCCGGTCGAAGCGCATGACTGGCTGCACGGCTCGCTCGCGCGGTCGGAAGCGTCGATCAACTCGTCGCTCAATGGCGGTCTTGCGTTCCTCGCGACCGTCGGCGCGACGGCCCCGTTCATCGGCCTGTTCGGCACTGTGCTCGGCATTTACCGCGCGCTGATCGCCATCGGTGCCGCTGGCCAGGCCTCGATCGACAAGGTTGCGGGCCCGGTGGGTGAGGCGCTCATCATGACCGCGCTCGGCCTCGTCGTCGCCGTGCCGGCGGTGCTTGCCTATAACTGGCTGCAGCGCCGCAACAAGGCGATCGCGGAAGAGCTGTCGGCGTTCTCGAACGACGTGCTCGGCTATCTGGCGTCGAACGGCGCGGTGCGCCCGGCGCCGACCGGCAAGGCTGCCAAGGCGGCGGC
>JBOFDB010000530.1:0-8348 GCA_051646545.1 Sphingomonas sp. | reverse complement strand
GATGCGCCGCGACGATGCCGCAACCGGGCGCCAGCGCGCCGATCCACGCCTCCGCCGTTGCAATGGTGCGTTGATCGCTATCAGCATAGACGCTGACATAGCTGGGCGCGGGACAACCGGTTGGCGGCAAAAGATCGAGCGCGCGAAAGCGCACCCCATCCGCCACCGCCAGCCGCGCGACAGCCTCTGCACCATGCGGGGTCAGCCAGCCCGGCGCCACCGGCCAACTCGGCCAGGGATCAGTGGCGATACCGGCGGGCATTGCCGGGTCCTTGGTTGGCGGCCGCACGCCATGGCGCATCAGCACGACGACGCGATCGACGGTAAGGGGCGGCGCTTGAGCCTCCCGCGCCGCCGCTGGCAATGGGCAAGCCAACAAGGCCAGCATCAGCGCGGCGGCAGAGCGGCGCGGCGCGTTCAGCAGAGCTTGACTGACCCGCCAGGGTATAACGGGCAGGCGACGGCGTGGCATGGCGATGGTCTCCCGTTGGTGCTCATTGCCTAAGTAACGATGATGAAGCGATAATGACGGCACGGGCGGCGGTGCTACAATGGCGTTGGCGGCCCTCGATCGATGCTTGGCGCACGGGGGAGCCGCAGCCTACCACTGATGCAGCGTCAAAATAATTTGACAGTTGGATATGTAAGGTTACCTAGATTTCGGAAACTGGCTCGCTTATATGCGGACAGAGTCGGTACACGCGTTGGATGGCATCGCATCGGGCGCCAACAGGAAAGGGAAGCGGCCATGGCGACGATGACACCCGAAGATCCCGTCATGGAGCGATTGACCCGGCTGGTCTATGACAGTCCGATCGCAACCGTGGTGACGGATCCACGCCAAACCGACAACCCCATCGTCTCCTGTAACGACCCGTTTTGCGCGCTGACCGGTTATGATCGCGATTATGTGATCGGCCGCAACTGCCGCTTTCTGTCGGGCCCCGCCACCGAGCCCTGGCTGTCCGCCGAAATCAAGCGGGCCGTCGCCGACAGAAAGCCGGTGCTAGTCGAAATCCTGAACTATAAGCGCGACGGCACGCCGTTCCGCAACGCGGTGCTCGTTGCGCCGCTTTATGACGAGGATGACGAGCTCGTCTATTTCCTCGGCAGCCAGGTCGAGATTGAGGAACATGCCCCGGTGCCCGGCGCGATGCGCCGCTTACGCGCCGCCGAGATGGTGAAGGCCTTGTCGCAACGGCAATGGCAAGTGCTGAAGCTTGTCGCTTCAGGCTTGCTCAACAAGCAGATCGCTGCCGAACTTGGCCTTTCCGAAAAAACGGTCAAGATGCACCGCGCGATCCTGATGGATCGGCTGGGCGTGCCGACCACCGCCGACATGATCCGACTGGCCGTGGAAGCGGGGCTTTAGACCAACAGCGCGAATCGCGGGGGCAGTCAAAGGCGACGTCACCCCCGCCGCCGCCAGTGCCTTGTGGCTGGATTGGTCCGCCGCGCCTGTGATGACGGATGCGCCGTCGGCGTGGGAAGACCCCCAGCCAAAAGGCTTACCGGCCAAGAGCGGTATGGGGGTGGTGCGCATCGTCGCCTAAAGAGTCCTCAGCCATGGAGAAGCGCGGCCGGGCGCCCTCCTCCCTCCTTGCCCGGCGGTACCCCCCTCTCCACACCGCATCCGCGCTTCACCATGGCGACTTTGTTGGCGTGAGCCGGTCATTGACAAGGCGCAATTAAACCGGTGGATTGGGAGGATGATCTCCGCCCTCTTTATGCTGATCCAGGCAGCGGCCGTAGTGCCCTCACAACCGCCACCGGCAGCCGCCGATGCGCTGGCTCCCTTGGGCAAATGGGTGGTCGATTATGAGCCGGACGCCTGCATCGTCTCGCGAGACTTTGGCGATAAGGGCGCACCGATAAAGTTCGGGTTCCGGCTTTGGCCGCTGGCAACCACGATGGAGTTGGTATTGATCGGCGACCCAGCCGTCATGAAACTGCCTGAGGAGGGCGAGTTCACGGTAACGACCAACATCGGACCCTTGGACGACCATGGGCGATTCCAGTCTTGGGAAGCTAAATCGAAGTCAGACTCGAAACCCGCACGCGTTGCGGTGATCCGAACCGATTTTGACGCGTTCCGTCAAAAGGATTCGGCCGTCAGCTGGGATTTTACCTATAAGGACAAGGCGTATCGCTTTCGCACCGGCGCCATGACCAACGTGTTGGCTGCACTAGCCGACTGTGAGCGCGATTTGCTCAAGACATGGAAAATCGATCCGGCCGAATTTGACCGGGCTGAATCGAGGGCAAAGCCGATTGGCAATCCAGTCGAATGGTTCGGCCACGAATATTATCCCGCCGCGGCCAAGGCTGCAGGGGCGCAGGCACGCGTTGTGACGTTCCTGACCATCGATTCCATGGGACGCGTGACTGATTGCAGGCCCCTCGGCAAACCATCTGGCTTCGAATTTGAGAAAGTGACGTGCAAATTGTTCGAGCGCTATGGCCGCTTTGCGCCGCCGCGCGATGCCAATGGTGCGCCGATCGCCAGCCACGTGATTGCGCCGCCGATCAGGTGGGCGTTACAGGAACGTTGAGTGATAACGCCGATCAAATATGGATCGGCTTTCCCCGCACGCCCATTGCCGCTTCCTTGAATGCCTCGGCATGCGTCGGGTGGGCGTGGCAGGTGTAGGCGATGTCCTCGGATGTAGCGCCAAATTCCATGGCCTGCGCGGCCTGGGCGATCATCGTGCCGGCGACGCTCGCGATCATCCACACGCCAAGCACGCGATCGGTCTTGGCGTCGGCGATGACTTTGACGAAGCCGTCGGGCTCGTGATTGGTTTTGGCGCGCGAATTGGCCAGCATCGGGAACTTGCCGACCTTTACCTCGCCTCCTGATTTCGCAAGCTGTTCCTTGGCCGCTTCCTCGGTCAGGCCAACCCCGGCAATTTCAGGCCAGGTATAGACCACGCTGGGGATGACATCGTGGTTCACAATACCATGCTGCCCGGCGATGTTCTCGGCACACGCAATGCCTTCATCCTCGGCCTTGTGCGCCAGCATCGGGCCGGGGACGACATCGCCGATCGCCCAGATGCCGGGGACGGCGGTGCGGAAATCATGATCGATCTCGATCTGGCCGCGCTGGTTGGTCTTGAGGCCTGCGGCGTCCAGGTTAAGCCCCTCGGTATTCGGCCGACGACCGATCGAGACGAGCACCGCATCGGCCTCTAAAATTTCGGCGGCACCCCCGGCGGCGGGCTCGACCGTGACTTTGGCCTTGCCATCCGCCACCGTGACGCCCGTCACCTTGGTCGACAGCTTGAACTCGATCCCCTGTTTCTTGAAGATCTTGTTGGCTTCCTTGCGCACCTCGCCGTCAAAGCCGGGCAGGATCTGGTCGAGAAATTCGACGCAGGTCACCTTGGCGCCCAGCCGCTTCCACACGCTGCCCAATTCCAGCCCGATGACGCCACCGCCAATGACGACGAGGTGGCCGGGGACTTGCGCCAATTCGAGCGCGCCGGTTGAGGACATGACGATCTTCTCGTCGATCTCGACCCCCGGGAGTGGCGTGACGCTGGAGCCGGTGGCGATGATAATGTTCTTCGCGCGATAGCTCTGGCCCGCCACCTCGACCGTGTCGGCACTTGTGAACCTGGCGTGGCCCTGCAGCCAATCGACCTTGTTCTTCTTGAACAGGAACGCGACGCCGCCGGTCAGCTGCTTGACCGCATCCAAACGCTGCGCGTGCATGGTGGGCAGGTCGAGCTCGACCTTCTCCGCCTTGATGCCGAGCTTAGCGAGCGTGCCGTTGGCGGCATCGTTGAAGAATTCGGACGCGTGCAGCATCGCCTTGGACGGGATGCAGCCGACATTGAGGCAGGTGCCCCCCAGCGTCTCACGGCTCTCGGCGCAAGCGACCTTCAGCCCCAGCTGCGCCGCACGGATCGCCGCGACATAGCCGCCGGGGCCGGCACCGATGACGAGGACGTCGTAGTTGTAATCAGCCATCGTTCGCACTCTTCCTTGGAAAGGTCGTGCGACGATTACCTTCGTCGCCGATCGCGGTCATATGGTGGTGAAGCAAGTCAATGTTGAGGACGGCCAGCAGGCGTGGCACGATGTCTTCGACCTGCTGGGGTTCAAACCGGATATAAATGATCGCCGGGGGCGGCGGGCGGCCATGCTTGAACACCAGTTCGCCAAAGTCGCGATCACACGTAACCAGAATTCGGTCGGTCTCAACGGCATGGGCCAGAATGGCCGCATCGCTAGCATCAGGCATGACATGGACCGCGCGCTCGACATCATGCCCGGCCGCAATAAGGGCGCGGGAAATGACACTGCCGATGTTGTGATCGCACAGGAACCTCAAGCCGCTTTCGCTTTGCCGATCGCAACATAGCTTTCGTCATGGACGAGATCGGCGGCAAACGCCGCCGCTGCCTGCAAATGATGGGGCTCGATTCCCGGATATTCATCGCCGATCCGGCTGGCGTCCCAGCCCGAACCCATCAGCTTCAGCACGCGTTCGACGGTATAGCGAGTGCCGCGGAACACGGGTTTCCCGCCGAGAATATTGTCCTCCGAATGGATATGCGCCCGCCAGTCCATGCCCAGCTCCTCACAAATCGATCAGTATCCGCGTTGGGTCTTCGATAGCATTTTTGAGCGCGACGAGGAACGTCACGGCCTCGCGGCCGTCGATGAGGCGATGGTCGTAGCTGAGCGCCAGGTACATCATCGGGCGTGCGACGATCTGGCCGTCCTTCACCACCGGGCGGTCCTCAATGCGGTGGAGGCCGAGCACAGCGGATTGCGGCGGGTTGATGATCGGCGTCGACATCAGCGACCCGAACACGCCACCGTTGGAGATGGTGAAGGTGCCGCCCTGCATTTCCTCAAGCTTCAGCGTGCCATCCTTGGCGCGCTTGCCGAAATCGCCGATCGTCTTTTCGATTTCGGCGACCGACAGTGTGTCGGCATTGCGGACCACCGGCACCACCAGCCCCTGCGGCGCCGACACCGCGACCGAGATGTCGACATAATGGTGATAGACGATCTCGTCGCCCTGGATCTGCGCGTTGACGGCGGGGACATCCTTCAACGCAAGGCACGCCGCCTTGGCGAAGAAGCCCATGAAGCCCAGCCGGACGCCGTGCTTCTTTTCGAACAAATCCTTGTACTTGGCGCGCGCCTCGATCACCGCGGTCATATCGACATCGTTGAACGTCGTCAGCATCGCGGCGGTGTTCTGCGCGTCCTTCAGCCGCTTGGCGACGGTCTGGCGCAGGCGAGTCATGCGGACGCGCTCTTCCTGGCGCCCCGTTGCGTTGGTCGCCGCGACGGGAGCGGGGGCAGGAGCGGGCGGCGGCGGGGCGGCGATGGCAGGCGCGGGCGCGCTGGCGGCGGCGAGCACGTCTTCCTTGGTCAGCCGCCCATCCTTGCCGGTGCCGGTAACCGTCGAGGGGTCGACGCCGGTTTCGAGCACTGCCTTGCGTACCGAGGGCGAGAGCGCGGCGGGCGCTTCGCCGGGGCCGCTGCCGGGTGCCTGCTGCCCTACGGTGGCGGCGGGGGCGGCAGGGGCGGCTTGCGCCGCGGCAGCAGCGGGCGCAGGCGCGGGCGCGATTTGCGGGGCAGTTCCCGAAAACGCCTCGATCGTCGCGATCATCGCGCCGACCTCAACCGTATCGCCGACCTTGACGGCGTGGCTCCCCATCACGCCCGCGACGGGCGCGTTGACCTCAACCGAGACCTTGTCGGTTTCCAGGCTCGCGATGGGCTCGTCCTGCGCCACCTGATCGCCCGGCTGTTTCAGCCATTCGCCCAGCGTCGCTTCGGTGATCGATTCGCCCAGCGCGGGCACTTTGACTTCGGTTGCCATCGGTTCTTGGCCCTCAACTCTTCGTGGCGTCACCCCAGTGAAAGCTGGGGTCTTTTGGATTTAGCGGCACGCGGCCCCAGCTTGCGCTGGGGCGACGACCTGTTCAATGCTTCAGCGTCCGCCGGATTTCCTCCCGGACATTGTGGCCGAGCGCGTCAGCGACGAGCGCGGCCTGTTCCATCTGGTGGCGCTTGGCGAGGCCGGTGGCGGGCGACGCGCTGGCGGCGCGACCCGCATAGCGCGCACGCGACACCCTGCCCCCCGCCTCCGCCAGGCATTCCTCGATGAACGGCTCGACAAAGAACCAATAGCCGTTGTTCTTCGGTTCTTCCTGCGCCCACACCACATCCTCGAGCGCGGGCAGCTGCTTCAGCCGCTCGACCAACGGCTCGCCGGGGAAGGGATAAAGCTGCTCGATGCGGACAATCTGGGTCGCGGTGTCGCCCGCCGCGTCGCGCGCCTCGATCAGGTCATAAGCGACCTTGCCGGTGCACAGCACCAGCCGCTTGGTATCGGCATCGGCAGGCGCGGACGGATCGGACAGGATGCGGCGGAAATGCGCGTCGCCGGTGAAATCCGCCGCTTTCGATACCGCCATTTTGTGCCGGAGCAGCGATTTGGGGGTGAACACCACCAGCGGCTTGCGGAACGGCCGATGCATCTGCCGGCGGAGCAGATGGAAATAATTGGCGGGCGTAGTGCAGTTGGCGACCTGCATATTGTCCTGCGCGCAAAGCTGCAGGAAGCGTTCGGGCCGCGCCGAGCTATGCTCCGGCCCCTGGCCTTCATAGCCATGCGGCAAGAGCAGGACGAGGCCATTGGCGCGCAGCCACTTGGCCTCACCCGCCGCGATGAACTGATCGATCATGATCTGCGCGCCATTGGCGAAATCGCCGAACTGCGCTTCCCACAAGACCAAGGTTTTGGGGTCGGCGAGCGCATAGCCATATTCGAAACCGAGCACGCCATATTCGGAAAGCGGCGAGTCCAGCACCTCAAACCGGCCATGCGGAATGGTGCTGAGCGGGATATATTTATGCTCGTCACTCTGGTCGACCCACACCGCGTGGCGCTGGCTGAACGTGCCGCGCCCCGAATCCTGGCCCGACAGGCGGACGCCATAGCCTTCCGACAGCAGCGACCCGAACGCGAGCGCTTCGCCCGTCGCCCAGTCAAGATTCTCACCAGTGGTGAACATCTGCCGCTTGGCGTCGAGCACGCGGCCCAGCGTTTTATGGATCTGGATACTATCCGGCACCGTTGTCAGCGTGCGGCCCAGGCTTTCGAACAATTTGGGCTCGATGCCGGTATCGACATTGCGCCGCGCGGTTTCGGGATCGGCAGGGGCGTGGAGCCCCGACCAGCGGCCAGCGAACCAGTCCGCCTTGTTGGGCTTGTAGCTTTGGCCCGCCTCAAATTCGCCTTCGAGCAGGTCGTTGAACGCCTTGACCTGCCCGTCGATCCACGCCTGATCGACCACGCCCTCGGCAATCAGCTTGGCACCATAGATGCTGCTGACCGGCGGGTGCTTACGGATGCGATCATACATCAAAGGCTGGGTGAAGCTCGGCTCGTCGCCCTCATTATGGCCGAAGCGCCTGTAGCACCACATGTCGATGACGATGTCACGGTGGAAGCGCTGGCGGAACTCGATCGCCATCTTGCAGGCAAAGGTAACGGCTTCGGGATCGTCGCCATTCACGTGGAAGATCGGCGCCTGCACACCCTTCGCCACGTCCGACGGATAGGGCGAGGAGCGCGCAAATTGCGGGCTGGTGGTGAAGCCAATCTGGTTGTTGATGACGAAATGGATGCAGCCGCCGGTATTATACCCCCGGATGCCCGAGAAGCCGAGGCATTCCCACACAATGCCCTGCCCCGCGAACGCGGCGTCGCCATGGATGAGGACGGGGAGCGAGGCCGAGTGCGTCTCCAGATCGCCGGCAATCGTCTGGATCGCGCGGGTCTTGCCAAGCACCACCGGATCGGCGGCTTCGAGGTGGCTGGGGTTGGCGACCAGCGACATATGGACGTTGATGCCGTCAAACGACCGGTCGGTGCTGGTGCCCAGGTGATATTTTACGTCGCCCGAACCCGCGACATCATCCGGATTATCCGATCCGCCACCGAACTCGTGGAAGATGACGCGATAGGCCTTGGCCATCACATTGGCGAGCACGTTCAGCCGCCCGCGATGCGCCATGCCATAGACGATTTCGCGCACGCCGAACTGGCCGCCATATTTGATGACGGCTTCCAGCGCCGGGATCATGCTTTCGCCGCCATCAAGGCCGAAGCGCTTGGTGCCGACATATTTGCGCGCGCAGAACCGCTCCCACTGCTCGCCTTCGATCACCTTGTTGAGGATCGCTTTCTTGCCCATCGGCGTGAAGTCGATCGCCTTGTCCTGCCCCTCCATGCGGTCCTGCAGGAAACGGCGTTCCTCGACATCGGCGATGTGCATATATTCAAGGCCAACCGAGCCGCAGTAATTTTTGCG
>JBOFDB010000212.1:0-2365 GCA_051646545.1 Sphingomonas sp. | reverse complement strand
CTGGGACTCGGTCGCGGCGATGATCTCGCGATCGGCCTATGCGCAGCTGCGCTATTCGCCGCTTCTGCTGATCGGCACGCTGGCGGGGCTGGCGCTCACCTATCTCGCCCCGCCCTTGCTTGCCCTGTTTGGGAACGGCTATGCGCGCATCGAGGGAGCACTGGCCTGGCTCATTATGGCGATCACCTTTCAACCGATGCTGCGCTTTTATCGCCGTTCGCCGTTTTGGGGCGCGGCGTTGCCCGCCATTGCCGGCTATTATGGCTGGTGCACCTTTGCCTCGGCGCGCGCGCATTGGCAGGGCAAGGGCGGCATGTGGAAAGGCCGCGCGCAGGCGGAGCTGGGCGCATGACCGCCGCCGCAGCACCCGCCAATGCCGCCGCGCTTGCCTCGGGCAAAGGGCATGAGGACGAGAATTTCCCCGTCGCCTCGTGGATTTTGAAGCCGCAATATCGCGCGCCGATCATGGCGTTCTACCGCTTTGCCCGCGCCGCCGATGACGTGGCGGACAATGCCTCGGCAAGTGCCGATGAAAAGCTGGCGCTGCTCGCGGCGATGCGCGCGACGTTGAACGGGGAGAGCGACGCCAACCCCGACGCGCTGGCGCTGCGCCGCGTCTGCGCCGACCGCCAGCTGACGCCGCAGCATGGCCTGGACCTGCTGACCGCGTTTGAGCGTGACTGCACCGTCAGCCGCTATGCGAGCTGGGACGCGCTCATCGATTATTGCCGCGTCTCGGCGATGCCGGTCGGGCGGTACGTGCTCGACGTGCATGGCGAATCGCGTGACCTGTGGCCCGCCAATGACGCGCTGTGCGCCGCACTTCAGGTGATCAATCACTTGCAGGATTGCGGCAAGGATTACCGCACCATCGATCGCGTCTATATCCCGACCGACATGCTGGCGGCGGCAGGCGCACATATCGAGGATTTGGGGCTTGATCGCGCGCCGCCGGCGCTGCGCGGCGTGATTGTCGATCTTGCCCGCATGACGCAGGGGCTGCTCGCCAAATCGGCCTGTTTCGCCGGCTGCATCCATGACCGGCGGCTGGCGGTGGAAGTGGCGGTGATCCAGCGGCTTGCCGAAAGCCTGTGTGGCAAGCTGTTGACGCGCGATCCGCTCAGCCAGCGCGTCCACCACAGCAAGCTGGAAACGCTGTTGATCGCGGGCGGCGCGGGCCTCACACGGATGTTGACGCGATGAACCCCGAAACGACTCCCGCTGCCCTGCAGGCCAAGGTCTCGGGCTCGAGCTTCTATGCCGGCATGCGCGTGCTGCCCCAGGCCGAGCGCGAGGCGATGTATGCGATTTACGGTTTTTGCCGGCTGGTTGACGACATCGCCGATGATCAGGGCCGCGATCCCGCGACGCGCCAGGCGGACCTCGACTTGTGGCGCCACGATATCGACGCGCTGTATGAAGGCCGCCCGCCGGGCCAGGCCAGCCTGGTCGCGCGCGCGGTTGAGCAATTCGGGCTCGACCGCGCCGATTTCCACGCCGTGATCGACGGCATGGCCATGGATGTCGAGCAGGATATACGCTGGCCGGATTTCGCCACGCTCGACCTCTATTGCGATCGTGTCGCCTCGGCGGTGGGGCGGCTGTCGGTGCGGATTTTCGGGATGACGCCGGACGACGGCATCCCGCTGGCGCATCATCTCGGCCGCGCGTTGCAATTCACCAATATCCTGCGCGATATCGATGAGGATGCAGAGATTGGCCGCGTCTATCTGGCGCGCGAGTTTCTTGAGGATGCGGGCATCGCGCTGGGCACGCCCTTGCAGGTAACGCAGGATGAGCGCGTCGACGTTGCCGCGCGCCAACTCGCGGCGCGCGCCAAGACGCATTTTGACGAAGCGCACGCCATCCTGGCGCGGCGGCCCAAGGGGCATCTTATCGCGCCGCGGCTGATGGCGGCGGTCTATGCGCCGATCCTGAAGCGGATGGAGGCGCAAGGCTGGGCGCCGCCGCGCACGCGGATCAAGGTCAACAAGGCGGCGCTGATCCTGACCGCCGTGAGGTTGTGGGTCTTTAAGTGAAGGCGCATGTGATTGGCGCGGGGCTGGCGGGGCTTTCCGCCGCCATGGAGCTTGCCCGTAGCGGCGCCCGGGTGCGCCTGTCCGACAGCGCACGCCGCGCCGGCGGGCGGTGCCGCAGCTATCACGATACGACGATCGATCGCATGATCGACAATGGCAACCACTTCGTCTTTTCGGGCAATCAGGCGGTCAACCGCTTCCTGGCGACGGTGGGCACGGCCGACCGGCTGGAGGGGCCGGCGCATGCCGATTTCGCGTTCCACGATATCGGCAGCGGCGAGCGGTGGACATTGCGCGTCAATGATTCGCCGCTGCCCTGGTGGGTA
>JBOFDB010000130.1:0-1522 GCA_051646545.1 Sphingomonas sp. | reverse complement strand
GCTGCGGTGCAGACCCGCGCGCGCGGCGGCGACGCCGTGGGGATCGCGATTGGCGTCGGCCGGGCGCCTGCATATAGCCCATGACATAATTGTCGAAGATGCGGTCCATCATCCTCACTTGCACCGCCGCGCGCGGATCGGCGGGGATCAGGCGGACGGGGCCGGGGTGGAGCGCGTCAAGATACTCAATGATCGCGCTCGCCTCCATCACTTGCGTCTCGCCATCGACGAGCAGCGGAAATTTGGCGATCGGCCAGCGCGCCAGGAATTCGGCATTGGTCTCGGCCTGGTCAGGTTCGAGCAGGCGGAAGGTGAAGGGCGTGTCGTTCTCGTATAGCGCGATCAGCGCCTTCCAGGTGTAAGACGAGAAGGGATGGCCGAACAGGTCCATCACCAGCTGCCTATAACGCGCCGACGACGCCAAAGGCCGCGCCGTGCGGATCCTGCGCGATGCCGATATGCTGGCCGCCGGGCACTTCGTGCGGGCCGATCATCACGCTGCCGCCCGCCGCGCCGATCTTGCCCAATGTTTCCGACACGCTCGGCACATGCCAGTAGAACAGCCAATGCGCGGCCCCCTCGCCGCTGCTATGCGCCGCGCCGATACGGGTGCCGTGGTGATCGATGAAGGCGTAATCGCCCATCGGCATTGCCATCGTCTCTTTATTTTCGTGCCCGAACAGTGCGCTGTAAAAGCCGAGGGCGGCCTTATGATCAGTCGCGGATAGCTCATTCCACGCGACATGCCCGACGCGTTCGGGCGCGAAGGCCGTGCTCGTTGCGTCGGCGTCATTGGCGGGCGGGGTCGGGCGCATGACGTAGAACAGCGCGCCCTGCGGATCGGTCACCATCGCGAAACGGCCGACGCCGGGAAAGTCGTGCGGCGGCAGGATCACGGCCCCGCCATGCTCCTTGACGCTAGCGACCGTCGCATCGACATCATCGACGCCGATATAGCCGACCCAAGCCGGTTTTGCCCCCGCCGCCGCCATCTCATCAGTCAGCTTGAGCGCGCCGCCGACCAGCCCATCGGGCGCGACCAGCATGCGATAATCCATCGCGCCTGATGGTTCGGGCTCGATCGTCCATGGCATGACCGCATCGTAAAACGCTTTCGACGCGTCTTGGTCTGGCGTCATCAGTTCATACCAGATGAAGCTGCCGTGCGGATTGGCCATTATTTATCTCCTGCCTGGTGAATGACGTCAAAGCCGCCGAAGATCATGCGCTTGCCGTCGAACGGCGGCGGGGTTGCGACCATGGCGGGGTTGCTCTCCAGCCGCCCCCAGGCGGCGTCGCGCGTCGCCTTGTCGGGCCACTCTACCCAGGAGAAGACGACCGTCTCGTCCTCGGCGGCGGCCACCGCGCGGTAGAAGTCAGTTTGCTGGCCATGGGGCACGTCGCTGCCCCAGCCCTCGACGATCCGCGTCGCGCCCTCTGCCACGAACAGCGCGTCCATCTCTCGGGCGAAGGCAAGGTACGCGTCCTTGTCGGCGGTCTTCACCGCCAGGACAACGCCATC
>JBOFDB010000511.1:0-4665 GCA_051646545.1 Sphingomonas sp. | reverse complement strand
CGGGTAAGCGACAATGGCACCACCGCAGGAATCGCCGATGCCAATGCCGATCCTGATGAAATCGTGGTGACCGCCAAGGGAAGCACCGATCGCCGCGACGTGATCATTTTGGGCAATGACGCGCTCGATCAATGCTCGACGATCGTCTTTGACAAGCCGCGAAAGCAGATCCAGCTGAGCTGCCGGTAACGCGACACGCGTGAGGGCTGACCGCCGCCGCTTAACGCGATGGATACCGCCGTCGCGCTAGGCGGGGTGGATGACCGCCGCTGCCTTCCTGCTCAAGCTCGGCCAATTCTGGCAAGCCCAGCTCGCGGGCATGTTGCTTGCGCCGGGGTCGACGCTGTCGCTGGCGGCGCTGGTCGTCACCGCCAGCATTGCGGCATGGTGGGCGGTGCCCGCCAATCATGGCCGGTTGCCGCGATGGCGGGTGTGGCGCCGCGCGCTGTTTCCCCGGCGGATGTGGCGCAGCGCATCGGGTCGCGCCGATCTGGCCTGGGTCGGCTTTGGCATATTTGGCTATGGCCTGATCTTCGGCGGGCTGGTTTTGGGCAGCGGGCAAGTGAGCGCGGCGCTGTTGGCGCGGCTGGGCCCCGGGCCGGTGCAGCCGCTCCTGCCAGGCTGGGCGAGTGCCCCCGCGCTGACCGTCATCCTGTTTCTCGCCTATGAATTTGGCTATTGGCTCGATCACTGGTTGAGCCACAAGGTGCCGCTGTTCTGGCAAGTCCACCGCGTCCACCACAGCGCGGAAAGCCTTTCCTTTTTCACCAATTTTCGCGTTCATCCGCTGGAGACGCTGAAATTCGCGGCGATCACCGCCGTCGCGACCGGCAGCGCCCGCGCCCTGGCGCTGCACATGCTGGGGCTGGTCAGCGACTGGCAGCTGGGCGGGACCAACATCCTGCTGCTCGGCTTTGCGGTAACCGTGACGCACGTCCAGCATTCGCACCTGTGGGTCAGCTTTGGTCCACATTGGGGCAAGTGGCTGCTCGGTCCGGCGCATCACCAGATCCACCATTCCGCCGACCCGGCGCATTATGATCGCAATTTCGGCAGCAGCCTCGCGATTTTCGATCGGCTGGCGGGCACCTTTTACCAACCGGCAATGAAGCGGGAAGCGCTGCGCTTTGGTGTCGAGGCGATTGACGCCCATCCCCATGGCGTGATGGCAGGGTTCGTCATGCCGGTGGTGCGGGCGGCACGCGTGGCGATGGGCTATTCCGCCGCCAATGCCTCCTCGGCGCGTTCCTGGGCCTGGCGGTTCCACATCTCGGCATAAAGCCCGCCGCGTCGCAGCAGCTCGGCATGGCTGCCGCGTTCGACGACTTCGCCCATTTCAAGCACGACAATCTCGTCAGCATTGACCACGGTCGACAAGCGATGCGCGATGACGATGCTGGTGCGGCGTTCGGCAATGGCCTCCAGCGTCGCCTGGATTTCGGCTTCGGTGCGGCTGTCGAGCGCGCTCGTCGCTTCGTCGAGGATCAGGATCGGCGGGTTTTTGAGCAGGGTGCGGGCAATCGCCACGCGTTGCTTTTCGCCGCCCGACAATTTCAGCCCGCGCTCGCCGACGCGCGTTTCATAGCCATCGCTCTGCCGCGCGATGAAGTCGGCAATCGCGGCGCCGCGCGCCGCTTGCGCAATCTCTTCGGGGCTTGCGCCTTCGCGGCCATAAGCGATGTTGTAGCCGATGGTGTCGTTGAACAGCACCGTGTCCTGCGGCACGATGCCGATCGCGGCGCGCAAGCTCGCCTGCGTCACTTGGGCGATATCCTGCCCGTCGATCGTGATGCGACCACCGGTCAGGTCATAGAAACGGTACATCAGCCGCGCGAGCGTGCTCTTGCCCGCGCCGGATGGCCCCACCACCGCCAGCGTCTTGCCCGCCGGAATGTCGAGGTCGATGCCCTTCAATATGTCGCGCCCGTCCTCGTAACCGAAGCGCACGCCCTCAAAGCGGACATGGCCGTCGCCCACGATCAGCGACGCCGCGCCCGGCGCATCGACAACTTCGCTCGGCGTATCGATGAGGTCGAACATCGCGCCCATGTCGATCACGCCCTGGCGGATGGTGCGATAGACCATGCCGAGCAGGTCAAGCGGGCGGAACAACTGGCTGAGCAGCGTCGAGACGAACACGACATCGCCCGCCGAGAAGCGGTGGACGCTCCACCCCCAGGCGACGAAGGCCATGCCACCGCCCAGCATCGCATTGGTGACGAAGCCCTGGCCGATGTTGAGCAGCGCCAGCGAATTCTCGCTCTTGGTCGCGGCATTGGCATAGGCGGCCATGGCATTGTCATACCGCCGCGCCTCGCGCTCCTCCGCGCCGAAATATTTCACCGTCTCGAAATTGAGCAGCGAATCGACCGCATGCGCGACCGCGCCGGTATCAAGGTCGTTCATCCGGTTGCGCAGCGCGTTGCGCCAATCGGTCACCAGCCGCGTGAACCAGATATAGAGCGCGACCATCACGACCGTCGCCACCACCAGCCACAGCCCGAAGCTCGACCAGAAAATGCCGAGCACCAGGCTCAATTCCAGCACGGTCGGCGCGATGTTGAACAGCATGAAATACAGCATCGTATCGATGCTCTTGGTGCCGCGCTCCACCACTTTGGTGACAGCACCGGTGCGCCGCTCAAGGTGAAAGCGCAGCGACAATTGGTGGAGGTGGCGGAACACCGTCGTCGCCAGCCGCCGAGTCGCCTCTTGTCCCACCCGCTCAAACACCGCGTTGCGCAGATTGTCGAACAGCGTGGTGCCGAACCGCGCGCCAGCATAGCCCAGCACCAGCGCGATCACGAGCCACGCGCTGTCGCGGCTGCCCGCCGCCATCCGGTCGACCGCCCATTTGAGCGTATAGGCCGCAGCATAAACCTGAACGAGCTTGGAGGCGACGACGAGCAGCATCGCGCCGACGATCCGCAGCCGCAGCATGGGCGCGCCGGCGGGCCACAAATAGGGCAGAAAACGCCTGAGCGTTGGCCAGAGCGGGCGATCGGGGCGCGTGGGCAATTGCGAGCTATCGGGCGGCATTGCCAATGCATGTAGGGTGGCCCCGCCCAACAATCCACCAATTGCCTGTCGCCATCGACGCGATACAAGAAGGGGCTCCAGGCGCCGGAGGCACAAATGCTACGCAATATTTTGGGAACGCTGGCAGGAATCGCGGTGGCGATGCTGGTGATGCTGGCCATCGAGTATCTCGACGGGCTGCTTTACCCGCTGCCCGCCGATATCGATCTGGATGATCCGGTGGTCACGGCGGGGTTGATCGCGGCAATGCCCTTGCCGGCGAAGCTGATCGTCGTGTCGGCATGGTTGCTGGGGGCCTTTGCCGGGACATGGGCGGCGCTGCGCATCACCGATTGGCGCTGGTCGGCCGCGATCGTGACGGCGCTGGTCGTTATTGGCGGGGTGATGAACTTCCTGGCGCTGCCGCACCCGGTTTGGATGCAGGTTTGCGCGGTGCTGTTGCCGCTGGCAGGGCGCGCGCTGGGCATCGCGCTGCACCGCAAACCCTATCCGGGCGAGCCGTTGCTCGGTTGACCGGGGTCGCGCGGGCGGGTGGGAAGGCGCGGATGACCGCGAATGTTCCCCAATGTTCCCACTCACCATGGCAGGTGACGGCGCCTGCCGGGGCGGCGATGAGGGGCGGGATCGACGATGGTAAAGAGCGCCGCCGCTTTATAGGCGACGAAGCGCGGGTAGGACATTCGCCGCCAATCTGCCGTTACCGTGGCCGCGTCCACAATTTCGGGTCACGCGGGGTTGGGCGGTAAAGGCGGCGGCGTTCGGCGGCGTCGCGCCAGCTTTTGGCGATGAAGCCCAGTTTCTGCAGCGCCGATGTCGTGACGCGCCGCTCCAGCGCCCGCGCCCCGTCGCGCGCGACATCGCGGCCAATCGCGCCGTAAATTCCGGCAGCGGCAAGCACGGCCCAGGCCGAGCGGAACCCCAGCGCCGGGGTGCCATAGCGCGCGCTCGCCTCATACGCCGCCGCCCGCTCGCCGAGCCGCGCGGTCAGCCGGGCAAGCGCGGGGCGATGGGCGGGCAGCATCAGCGTCTCGACCGTCAACCCCGCCGCATCAAGCCAATCCTGCGGCAAATAGCAGCGCCCCGCCCCGGCATCTTCCGCCACGTCGCGCGCGATATTGGCGAGCTGGAACGCAAGGCCCAGATCGCAGGCGCGGTCAAGCGTCGCGTCATCGGCAGGGTCAACCCCCATCACCACCGCCATCATGCAGCCGACCACGCCCGCGACATGATAGCAATAACGGTAGAGATCGTCTTCAGTCGCCGGGCGCCACCCTGCCGCGTCAAGCGCAAAGCCGTCGATCAGGTCAAGCGCGAACCGGCGGGGCAGGCGGGTTTCGGCAGCGACGATGCGCAGCGCGTCGAACGCGGGATTGCCGATCCATTCCCCGTTGAGCGCGGCATCGGTCATCGCCCGCATCAGCGCGACGCGCGCCGGTGCATCGCTGACCGCGCGCATGCCATGGCCATGATCCTGCCCGTCGGCCAGGTCGTCGCAGGCGCGACACCAGGCATAGAGCAGCCAGGCCCGCTCGCGCGTCGGCAGCGCGAACAAGCGGCTGGCGGCGGCGAAACTTTTCGACCCGCGGATGATCGAGGCGTGGGCCGTGGCGACGATGGCGTCGCGGC
>JBOFDB010000491.1:0-3457 GCA_051646545.1 Sphingomonas sp. | reverse complement strand
GCCGCGCAGATTGGGGTCCGACGGCTCAATGGCAAAGGTCTGCCCCGCCGGCGCCGGCAGCGCCTGGAAGCGCGAAACCTTGGCGCTGAACGAATCGGCGCAGCTGGTAAGCGACAGGGTAACGGCGGCAAGCGCTATGAAACGACGCATGGGGCGGGCGACCTTTCCTTCAAAATCGAACACACTGAAGTTCAACAACCTATCACTTAATCCCGTTGGATGAACGGTGCTTGAACCGCGCTGGTGCGGGGGTGGCTACACTTGCAGGCCGATGGCCTTTTGCGCTGCGCGCAGCGTCGGTTCTGCCAGGGCATTGGCCCGGGCGGCGCCCGCCATCAGTGTTTCCGCCAGTGCCTCGCGATCCGCCAGCAGCTCGGTCAGCCGGGCGCGGATCGGGCTCAACACCGACACGGCAAGATCGGCCAGCGCGGGCTTGAAACTGCCAAAGCCTTGCCCTGCATATTGTTCCAGCACGGCGTCGGGGCTGATATCCGCCAGCGCGGCATAGATGGTCACCAGATTGCGCGCCTCGGCGCGTTCCGCGAGACCGACCATCGCCTCGGGCAGCGGATCGGCATCGGTTTTGGCCTTGCGGACTTTTTGCGCGATCAGATCGTCGTCATCAGTCAGGTTGATGCGGCTCATGTCCGAGGGATCGGACTTCGACATCTTTGCGCCGCCGTCACGCAAGCTCATAATCCGTGGAGCGGCGGCCGAGATCAGGGGTTCGGGCAAGGGGAACAGCTCAACCCCGAAATCGGTGTTGAATTTGGCGGCGATATCGCGTGCCAGCTCCAGATGCTGTTTCTGGTCTTCCCCCACCGGCACATGGCTTGCCTGATAGACCAGCACATCGGCCGCCTGCAGCACGGGGTAGGTGAACAGGCCGACGCTGGCGCCTTCCCGGTTCTTGCCGGCCTTGTCCTTCCACTGCGTCATCCGGTTGAGCCAGCCGACCCGCGCGGTGCCGCCCAGGATCCACGCCAGCTCGGCATGCGCCGATACGCGTGCCTGGTTGAACAGCACCGATTTGGCCGGGTCGATGCCGGCGGCAATCAGCGTCGCCGCCATTTCGATGGTGCTGGCCGCAAGCTGATCGGGAATGACCGGCTGGGTCAGGGCGTGGAGGTCGGCCAGAAAGAACAGGCACTCGCCGCCCGCCGCCGCGACCTGATCCTGCATCGCGACCCATTGCTTGATCGCGCCGAGATAATTGCCGAGGTGGAGATTGCCGGTCGGTTGAATGCCGGAAACGACGCGCATCTTGCTCTTCTGTCCCTTATTCCCGTTCATCGCGAGCAAAGTCGTGGAGGCGCCTTACAAAGCGATCCCATCAGCCCCCGTGTCTCAACTGTGCTCGACACGAACGGGGCGGCTTTGTCAAAATTTGCGTCATGCCTCACGCGTGCGACGGGTGAGCGCCGCCATCAGGTCGGACGGCAGATAAGCCCGCAGCACCAGGCACGCGATCGCATAAACGACGCCGCCGGTCGCGACCAGCACGGCCATTGCTGCCCAACGCTGCCAGGCGATGCCGGTGGTGTAGGGCGTGAAGCGATCGTTGAGGAAATACATCACCACGCCCATCAGCAGCGCCGCCGCCGCCAGCCGCACCGCGCGACGGCGCAGGCGCTGGTCGGGCTCAAACTGGCCGCGTTTCCGCAGCGTCGAATAGAGCAGCCAGACATTGACGGTGCTCGACAAGGCCGTCGCCAGCGGCGGACCCATGTGACGTAGCGGCAGGATGAAAGCGAGATTGAGCACCAGGTTGACAGCGATCGACAGCGTCGCAAAGCGCACCGGCGTTTTGGTGTCGTGGCGGGCATAATAGCCGGGCGTCAGCACCTTGACGAGGATGTAGCTGGGCAGTCCAATCGAGAAGGCGGCCAGCGCCTGTGCCGTGGCGGTGCTGTCATCGGCGGAGAACTTGCCGTGCTGGAACAGTGCCGCGACGATCGGCATACCACATACGATAAGCGCGACCGTGGCGGGGAGCGTGAAGAACAGCGCCAGCTCAAGCCCCCGGTTCTGCATATTCATCGCGCCCGCCTCATCGCCCGCCCCCAGCAGCCGCGAAACGGTGGGAAGCAGCACTGTGCCAAGCCCGATGCCGATCAGCCCCAAGGGCAGCTGGTTCACCCGGTCAGCAAGGTAGATATAGGTTACCGAGCCGTGCGACAGCAGGCTGGCGGCGAGCGCGGTTGAGACGACAAGGTTGATCTGCACCGCGCCCGCGCCAGCCGCTGCCGGCCAGATCAGCGCGAGCAATCGCCGCACATCGGGCGACAGGCGGGGGAGCCTCAGCCGGAGCGCGACGCCGTTGCGCTTGCACGCCCACCACAGCCAGCCAAGCTGCAGCGCACCCGATACCGTCACCGCGATCGCCTGGTTCTGCGCGGTCAGCAGCGGGTCGTGGGTGTGGAACAGCAGCAGCGCTGCGATCAGCGTGAGATTAAGCAGAATCGGCGCGGCGGCGTTGACCCAGAATTTGTGGATCGAATTGAGGATGCCGCCCAGCAGCGACACCAGCGAAATCAGCAGCAGATAGGGGAATGTCAGCCGCGACAGCGTGACCGCGAAGGCGAATTGATCGTCGCTGATGCTGTTGAAACCGCCCGACAGCGCATAAGTGACGGGCCAGGCGGCGAGCTCCATGATCGCGGTCATCACGATCAGCACCGGCAGCAACACCGATTGCGCGTCCTCGGCAAAGTCGAGCGCGGGGCGCAGATCGCCGTTCGCTTCCGCCGCTTTCTTGTTGAACAGCGGAATGAACGCCGCCGAAAACGCGCCTTCGGCAAACAGCGCGCGGAACATATTGGGCAGGCGGAACGCGATCAGGAACGCATCCGACGCGAAGCTTGCGCCGATATAGCGCGCGAACAGCGCGTCGCGCACCAGCCCCAGCACGCGGCTTGCCAGCGTCAAGCCGCCGACCGAGCCGAGCGCGCGTCCAAGGTTCACGACTGCGCCCCGCCCGGTTGTCGGTCAGGCGTTGCCAGCGTCGGCGCCTGCCGAAAGCTGTTGCTGCATTTGCTGGGTGTAGATCGAATTAAAGTCGATGGGGTCGAGCAGCAGCGGCGGAAAGCCGCCATCGCGCACCGCATCGGCGAGCACGCGGCGCGCGAATGGGAACAGCAGCCGCGGCGCCTCGCCCAGCACGAAGGCCTGCACCGTTTCGGTCGGCAAGTTGCGGATGCCGAACAGCCCGGCGAAGCTCAAGTCGACAACGAAGGCAATGGTGCTGCCGATGGTCGATTTGACGTCGATCTTGAGCACGACCTCATGCAGATCATCGCCGACCTGGCTGGCGCCGATGTTGAACTGGACGTCGACCTGCGGCGTGCCCTGATCCTGATAGATGGCCGGCGCGGCGGGATTTTCGAACGACAGATCCTTCACATATTGCGAAATCATGCCGATCACCGGCTCATTGTCGGCGCCATTGCCCAGCGCG
>JBOFDB010000025.1:0-2125 GCA_051646545.1 Sphingomonas sp. | reverse complement strand
CGGGTGCTGAAGCAGTGCCGTGGCCTGCTGCATGTAAGGGCAGGGCTTCGACAAGCTCAGCCCGAACGGGATCTCAGGTTGGGATTCCCCAATCTCGCATCCGTTCGCCCTGAGCCTGTCGAAGGGCCGTCCTTCCTCTCGGCTTGGGCCAAGCCATGACCTTTTGGACCTATATGCTCCATTGCCGCGGCGGCGCTTATTATGTTGGCCATACCGACGATCTGGATCACCGCATCGCCCAGCATCATACTGGAAGCATTCCCGGTTTTACCTCCAGCCGCCTGCCGGTGGCCTTGATCTGGAGCCAGGAGTTCGCCACGCGTATCGAAGCGCTCGATGCGGAGCGGCAAATCAAAGGTTGGAGCCGCGCAAAGAAGATGGCGCTGATCCGCAGCGACTGGGATGACGTTGCTAGACTGGCAAAAAGTAAAAACCGGGCTTCGACAGGCTCAGCGCAAACGGTGGTCAAATGACGGATACAGAGCGAGAATCCTGTGGCGTCGTCGCCGTGGTTGGCGCGCCCAATGCGGGCAAGTCGACGCTTGTCAACGCGCTGGTCGGGCAGAAAGTCGCGATTGTCAGCCCCAAGGCACAGACCACGCGCACCCGCCTGATGGGCGTCGCGATTGAGGGCGACGCACAGATACTGCTGGTCGACACGCCAGGCATTTTCGATCCCAAGCGCCGGCTTGACCGCGCCATGGTGGCGGCGGCGTGGACGGGTGCGGATGGCGCCGACCTGATCGCGCTGGTGGTCGATGCCAAGGGCGGACTGGGCCCCAAAGTGATGCCGATCGCCGAGGGTCTCGCCAATCGGCCCGAACGCAAATGGCTGATCCTCAACAAGGTCGACATGGCCGACAAGGCACGGCTGCTCACCCACGCGCAGCGGCTGAACGAAGCAACGCCCTTTGCCGAGACGTTCTTCGTCAGCGCATCGACCGGCGATGGTGTTGCCGAGCTGAAAGCCGCAATGGCACGCGCCATGCCGACGGGGCCATGGCATTTCCCCGAAGACCAGGTGTCCGACGCGACCGAGCGGATGCTGGCCGCCGAAGTGACGCGCGAGCAGCTGTACCTTCAGCTCCACGCCGAATTGCCCTATGACAGTGCGGTCGAAACCGAAGCCTATCAGGAACGCGCCGACGGCTCGGTTGAAATCCACCAGCAAATCCTTGTCGCCCGCCCCACCCAGCGCGCCATCGTGCTCGGCAAGGGGGGCAGCCGCATCAAGGAAATCGGCGCGCGGGCGCGAAATGAACTGGCAAGCCTGCTGGGCCACCCGGTGCATCTTTACCTCCACGTCAAAGTGAAGGAAGGCTGGGACGAGGATCGCGAGCTTTATCGCGACATCGGACTGGATTGGGTGGAATGACCAAGACGCTGAAAGCCGCGATCGTGCAGGCGCCGCCGGTGCCGCTGGCGATTGGCCATGGCATCGCCGCGCTGGCCGAGCATATTGCCGACGCGATCGATATCGGCGCGCAGATGGTGGCCTTTGGCGAGACGTTCCTGGGCGGCTATCCGGTGTGGCTCGACGAGGCCCCGAGCGCCGCGCTTTGGGACCATAAAGGCACGCAGTCGCTGCACGCCATTATGCTGGAACAGGCACTGCGGCCCCATGATCCGCGCCTGGAACCCATTCAGGCGCTGGTCGACCAATCGGGCGCGGTCGTATCGGTCGGCGGGCATGAGCGGGTGCGCAACAGCCTGGCCAACACGCACTATATTTTCCGCCCCAACCAGCCGCCGCTGCTCCACCGCAAGCTGGTGCCGACGCATGGCGAGCGGATGATCTGGGGGCGCGGCGACGGATCGACGCTAGAAGTGCATGAAGCCGAATGGGGCAAGGTCGGCCAGCTGATCTGCTGGGAACATTGGATGCCGCTTGCCCGCGCGCTGATGCATCACCAGGGCGAGACGGTGCATGTCGCCGCCTGGCCCAGCGTGCGCGAAATGTATCTGCTCGCCAGTAGGCATTATGCGTTTGAGGGCCGCTGCTTCGTCTTGGCGGCAGGCACCGTCCAGACGCGCGACGAGGTGTTGCAGGGGCTGGAGCTGGCCGGCGGCGATGCGCATGCCCGCGACCTGCTGATGGGGATGCCGGCCGGGCAAATCCAGTTCG